>JANNTF010000442.1:0-8399 GCA_031403455.1 Alphaproteobacteria bacterium
TCATTGAAGTGACCGACGCCGTGACGATCCGTACCGACCACTTCACCTTCGCGCAGGAATTCATGGGCCTCGAGGTGCTGCCGAAGAAAGGCTCCGTGCTCGGCCATGACGGCGATCTGCTCGTCCTGACGCCCTACGACGATTGCGTGCTCATCATGCCGTCGCAGCGCCTGCTCAAGGGACAGACCGCGGTTCGCCTCGGCCGGTTCATCGCCTGAATGGCGACGGACAAGCCACCCGCGGCCAAGGCGCGGTCCTTCGAACTCGCCCCGTTCCTGACGGCGCTGGCGCTCGGTACGGCCGGCGGCGCGCTGTTCGCCTGGGCAAAGCTGCCGCTGCCTTGGATGCTCGGCGCCATGACCGCGGTCACGATCGCCGCCATCAGCGGGGTACGCGTCGCCTTGCCCAGTTGGTTGCGCAGCGGCTTCATCACCATTCTGGGCGTGATGCTGGGCGCGAGCTTCACGCCATCGGTCGTCGCACGGATGGGCGAATGGATCGTGACTCTGATCGCGCTGATCGTATGGGCGGCTGTCAATGGCGTGCTCGGCTTCGTCTATTTCCGCCGCCGCGCCGGCTACGATCCGGTCACCGCCTATTTCGCGGCCTCGCCGGGCGGCCTCAACGAGATGACTCTCGTCGGCGGCCAGTTCGGCGGCGACGAGCGCAGGATCTCGCTCATCCATGCCACGCGGGTCTTCATCACGGTGTTCACGATACCGATCTGGTACCGCATCCAGCAGGGCTTCACGACCGGCGGGAGCGCGCGGATGAGCGTCGGGTTGATGGATGTCGCCCTCGCCGATTATGCGGTGTTGGCGGCCTGCGCCGTCCTCGGCGCGCTGGGGGCTCAGCGGATCGGCCTTCCCGCCGCGGCCGTGCTCGGACCGATGCTGCTATCGGCCATCGTGCATCTCACGGGCGTCACCGAATCCTCGCCGCCCACCCTCATCGTCTCGGCCGCGCAGATCGCCATCGGCTCCGCCCTGGGGTGCCGTTTCGTCGGCTTCCCGATGCGTCAGGCCGGCAGCACGATGATCCATGGCGCCCTCGTCGGCCTGCTCATGATCGCCGTCACCGTCGGCAGCAGCCTCGGGCTGGCGGCACTGACCAACCTGCCCCTGGCAGCGATCGTGCTCGCCTTCGCGCCCGGCGGCCTGGCCGAGATGAGTCTCGTGGCGCTCGCACTGGCCGTCGATGCCGCCTTCGTCGCCACCCATCACATCGTGCGGATCATCCTGGTCGTCACCTGCGCGCCGCTCGTCTTCCGTTGGCTCGGGCTGCGCCGTTGACCGCGGGCACGTGCTAGGTTCACGCGTCACTCAGCCCAGGAGGATCTCATGCAACGACGTCGCGCGATCAAGGCGATGCTGGCCACCGCCGGCGCCGCGGTCACCGCCCCGCTGATTGCCCGCGCCGAAGCCACTGAACTGCGCGCGGCCAAGCAATTCGGGCTGGGGTATCTGCAATACGTGCTCATGGAGGAACTCAAGCTCGTGGAGGCGCAGGCCCGCGCCGCGGGGCTTGGCGAGGTCAAAGTCACCTGGGCGACATTTCGCTCCAGCGACGTGATGAATGACGCGCTGATCTCGGGATCGGTGGATTTCGTGTCGCTCGGCCTGCCCGGAATCGCGACCATCTGGGCGCGCACACGGGGCCAAATGAACGTCCGCGCCGCGGCCGGCTTGAATTCGTTGCCGCTGATGCTGCTCACGCGCAACCCGCAGGTCCAGAAGATCGCCGATTTCAGCGACAAGGATCGTATCGCAGTGCCGGCGGTGAAGGTTTCCAATCAGGCGATCCTGCTGCAGATGGAAGCCGCGAAGCTCTTCGGCGAGCAGAACTTCCAGCGGCTCGACGCGCTGACGGTCTCGATGGCGCATCCCGATGCGACGGCCGCGATGCTCGGCGCCGCCGGCGAAGTGAGCGCCAATTTCTCGTCGCCGCCGTTCCAGTACCGGCAGCTCAAGGACCCGCGCGTGCGCAAGCTCACCTCGTCGAACGAGATCCTCGGGGGTCGTTCCTCGTTCAACGTGATCGCGACGACGGCCAAGTTCCGCGACACCAACCCCAAACTCTACCGCGCCTACCTCGCCGCACTCGAGGAGGCGACAGCGATGATCAATCGTGATCGACGCGGGACGGCCGAGATCTATCTCAAGGCGACCGGCGACAAGACTCCGGTCGAGGAGATCCTGGCGATCATGAGCGACCCCGATGTCGAGTTCACGACCAAGCCCATGACGATCTCGCCGATGGTCGATTTCATGGCCAAGACCGGCGCGTTGCGCGCAAAGCCCGAACGCTGGCAGGACATGTTCTTCGCCGAGGCGACGGGTGCTTGAGCGGCTGACCGGCTGGCTCGGACGCAGTGACATTGGGCGGCACCTGCGCGAGCACGCCCTGCTCTATCTGCCGCTTGCGCTGCTGGTCGGCGCCATCCTGACCGTCGCCGGCCATTACGCCCGGCCGCTGCCACCGCGCCATTTGGTGATGGCAGGCGGGGCGCCAGGCGGCGTCTACCATGCCATGGCGCAGCGCTACCGTGACCGGCTCGCCCGCGAGGGCATCGCCGTGGAGATCGTCGCCACGCTGGGGGCCGTCGAGAATCTCGCCTTGTTGCGCGCGACGCCGCGACGCGTGGATGTCGCCCTGATCCAAGGCGGCGTCGGCGCGGCCGGGGAGGATGAGGGCCTGGAAGCCCTGGGAAGCATCTTCTACGAGCCCGTGTTCGTGTTCGCGCGCCGGTCGCTGGCGATCAAGCGGCTCGGCGACCTCAAGGGCCGGCGCCTGGCGATCGGTCCGGAAGGCAGCGGCACGCGCCAGCTGGCGTTACAGCTGCTCGCTGAGAACGGCTTCGATCTCGCGTCGCCGCTGCTCATGCCGCAGACCGGCGCGGCGGCACGCGCGGCGCTGCTGAAGGGCGACATCGACGCGGCGATGTTCGTCATCGCGCAGCCGCTGCCGAGCCTCGAGGAGCTCTTCCGCAGTGCCGATGTCGAACTGATCGGGTTCGAGCGCCTGGATGCCTATCGCATGGTCTTCCCGTTCCTCGCCGCCGTCACCCTGCCAGCCGGCGCCATCAGCCTCGCCAACGACATTCCCGCCCGCGATGTGCCGCTGATCGCCCCGGTCGCCGCGCTGGTCGTGCACGACGATGTCCATCCCGCGCTCAAGAACCTGCTCGTGCGCATCAACAAGGATCTCCACGGCACCCAGCAGCTCTTCGCGCCGGCGGGACGCTTCCCGGCGGCGGATCATCTCGACTATCCGCTGAACGCCTATGCGCGGCGCTTCATCGACTCCGGGCCGTCGTTCTTCGCGCGCTTCCTGCCCTTCTGGGTCGCGGTCTGGGGCGAAAGGCTGCTGATCCTGCTCGTGCCGCTGCTCGGCATTCTGGTCCCGCTCATCCGCGTGGGACCGCCGCTGTTTCGCTGGCGCACGGAGCGCAAGATCTATCGCTGGTACCGCCATCTCGGTCACCTCGAACGCGACGCGCGTGACGCGCGCGATGCGTCGAAGCGCGCGGAGATCGGCGAGCAACTCGACGCGCTCCACGCCCGCGTGCGCGCCGTGCGCGTGCCGCTCTCCTACGCCAAGCAACACTACGATCTGCGCGAGCACATCGATTTCGTGCGCAGCCTGCTGCACTGAGCGCGCGGATCTTCAGGTCGTGCGCGCCAGGATGCGCAGCTCCGTCTTCAGGATCTTGCCGTAGTTGTTCTTCGGCAGCGAATCGACGAAGCGATAGGCTTTCGGCCGCTTGAATCGCGCGATGTTCTCCAGACAGAGCCGATCGAGCGCCGCGGGATCGACGCCGCCGCGGTCGCGTGCCACCACGAAGGCAAGCACCGCCTCGCCCCACTCCGCATCGGGTATGCCGATCACCGAACACTCCGCGACGGCCGGATGGCGCAGCAGCACTTCCTCGACCTCGCGCGGGTAGATATTCGATCCGCCGGAAATGATCAGATCCTTCGAGCGGTCGCGCAGCGTGAGCAGGCCACGTTCATCGAGGCTGCCGACATCGCCGGTATGGAGCCAGCCGCCGGCAAGCGCGCTCGCCGTCGCCTCAGGGTTGCGCCAATACCCCTTCATCACGCTCTCGCCACGCACGAGGATCTCACCTGTCGCGCCGACCGGCACGCTCGCGCCCTCCGCATCGGCGATGCGCAGCTGAACCACGCTTTGCGCGCAGCCCGCCGACGCCATCGCCGGCTCGTCGCCCGCCCGCGCAAAACCCTCCAGCGTCGCGCGCGTCATGCCGGTGATCGTCATCGGCGACTCGCCCTGGCCGTAGAGCTGAGCGAAGCGGTACCCGAAGCGCGCGATCGCCGCCTTGATATCGGCCACGTACATCGGCGCGCCGCCCCAGACGATCACGCGCAGCTTGTCGACCGATGCGCGCGCCGCATCGGGATGATCGACGAGACGCTTCACCATGGTCGGTGCGGCGAACATCGAGACGTGCGGCCAGTGGGCGAACAGGTCGAACAGCTCGGCGGGATCGAAATGTCCGGATTCGGGCACGAGCTGACAATTTCCCTGCGCGACCGAGGGCAGCATGTAGAGCCCCGAGCCATGGCTGAGCGGCGCGGCATGGATCTGCGTGCCGCCCGGTTGGGGCGGATCGATGTCGAGAAAATAGCTCGTGGTCATGGCCAGGAGATTGCGATGCGTCAGCATCGCCCCCTTCGGCCGTCCAGTGGTCCCGCTGGTGTAGAAGAGCCACGCGAGGTCGTCCGGTTCGGTCTGCCACATCGCCATGGCATCGGCCTGGCAGAGCCGCGCGAATTCAGGACTGCCGACATCGATGACCGCGATCGCGCTATGTGCCTCGCGCGCGGCGCGCGCCGCCAGATCGGCGCTATCGGCGCACACGAAGGCGGCACCGGCCTGCGCATGATCGAGAATGAACGCGACTTCCCTGGCATGCAGCTTGGCATTGACCGGCACCACCGCCAGCCCGGCCCACCAGCATGCATAGAAGAGCTCGGCGTAGATCGGCGCGTTCGTCATCACGATGGCCACGCGCGCACCGGGAGTCAGGCCGGGCACCGCGCGCAATCCTGCGGCCAGACGCGCGACCCGCAGCCCCATCGCGGCGTAGCTGGCGACGACCCGATCGCCGCGTGCGAGCGCCGGGGCATCGGGGCGGGTCGCCGCGGCGCGCGCGAGATGATGTGCGAGATTCATGAGGCTCCGGCAAACTTGCCGTAGCGGCGGCTGCGGTTCAACCCGTCAGCCAATCCAGCAGGCCGGCGCGGCGGCTGAGCCAGATCAGCACGCGCACCACCGCGTAGGCGCCGAGGCCGAACAGCGCGGCGATCGCGATGACACGCAGATGCTTGCTCATGGCTGACCTTGAGTGTCTCCCGTGACGCGGCGACGGGACAAGCACCCCGCTTGCGCGCATCGGGTTTGACAAGCACAGGCGGAGCCGCCAAAGCGAAGCTCCTGCAATGCCTGCGCGCTTCTCCCCCGCCTTACCGATCGACGCCGTGCTGGACGATCTCGTCGCCGCGCTCGCCATGCGCGACGCGGCCGTGCTCGTCGCCGAGCCTGGCGCCGGCAAGACGACACGCGTGCCCCTGGCCCTGCTCGACGCACCCTGGCTCGCGCGCAAGCGGATCGTGATGCTGGAGCCACGACGGCTGGCCGCGCGCGCGGCGGCGCGGCGCATGGCCGCGACGCTTGGCGAGGACGTCGGCGACAGCATCGGCTTCAGGGTGCGCGGCGAGGCGCGCGTCTCACGCGCGACCCGTGTGGAGGTCCTGACCGATGGTCTCTATCTGCGCCGCCTGCAGCGTGATCCCGATCTGAGCGATATCGGGATCGTCATCTTCGACGAGTTCCACGAGCGTGGGCTGGAAACCGATCTTGCTCTCGCGCTGACGTTGGACGCGCGCGCCGCGCTGCGCCCCGATCTGCGCGTACTGGTCATGTCGGCGACACTCGACGCCGCGGCGGTGGCCGGTTTGCTGGCGGACGCGCCGGTGATTCGCAGTGACGGCCGCAGCTTCCCGGTCGCGATCCGCCATCTCAACCGGCCCGCTCCCGGCGAGCGCCTGGAACGCTGCATGGCCAGCGCGATCCGGCGCGCGCTCGACGAGGAGACCGGCAGCGCCCTCGTCTTCCTTCCCGGCCTCGGCGAGATCCGCCGCGTCGCGGCCGATCTCACACCGGACAGCTTACCCGCCAACACCAGCGTCGTCGCGCTGCATGGCGATCTGCCGCTCGAGCAACAGGATGAAGCGATCAAGCCGGCGCGGCCCGGAACCCGCAAGATCGTGCTCGCCACCTCGATCGCCGAGACCAGCCTGACCATCGAGGGCATCCGGATCGTCATCGATTCCGGCTTCTCGCGCGTACCGCGCTTCGATCCCAACACCGGCATGGGGCGGCTGGAAACCGTGCGCGTCAGCCGTGCGTCGGCGACACAGCGTGCGGGACGCGCCGGTCGGCTCGAACCGGGAGTCTGCTTTCGGCTGTGGGGAGAGGCCGAGCATCGCGCGCTCGCGCCCTTCGGCACGCCTGAAATCCGCGAGGCCGATCTCGCGGCGCTCGCGCTGGAGCTGGCGCGCTGGGGCACTCTCGATGTCGCGGCATTGCACTGGCTCGATGTGCCGCCCGCGGGCGCGTTGCAGCAGGCGCGTGAGACTCTGCGCGTGCTCGGCGCGCTCGATCGCGATGGCCGCATCACCGCGCATGGCCAGGCGATGGCGGAGCTCGGTCTGCACCCGCGCCTGGCGCACATGCTGATCATCGGACGCGACAATGGCCTTGGCGCATTGGCGTGCGCGCTCGCGAGCCTGATCGGCGAACGTGATCCGATGCGCGCGGGCATCGGAGCGACGCGGCCCACGGATATCCGCGGACGCGTCGATGCGTTGCTGGGCGACGATGCCGCGGGCGGATTCGACCGCGGCGGCCTCGCCCAGGCGCGCAAGCTCGCACGCGATCTGCGGCGGCAGCTCGATGTCCGCGACGAGCATTTCGGCTCGACACAGCGCTGTGGCGAGTTGATCGCGCTCGGCTGGCCGGAGCGTCTTGCGCAGCGCCGTGGCGCCCTTGGCCAGTTCCGGCTGGCGAATGGCCGCGGCGCCATCCTGCCGCCGGCGGACTCGCTCGCCGGCGCGCCCTATCTGGCGATCGCCGATCTCGATGGCGGCGCCAAGGAATCGCGCGTGGTCCTGGCCGCGCCCATCGACGAAGCGGTCATCGACTCCCTGTTCGGCGAGCGCATCGAAACGACCGAGAGCGTGACGTGGGATGCGCGCGAGGAAGCGGTCCGCGCGGTGCGAGAGCGCAAACTCGGCGCCCTGATTCTCGGGCAAAGCCGCTTCGAGGACGCGCCGGCGACGGCGGTTCGCGACGCGATGCTCGACGGCGTTCGCCAACTCGGGCTGCAGACCCTGCCCTGGAATGCGGCGAGTACCGCGCTGCGGCTGCGTATCGGATTCCTCGCGGTGCGTGATCCAGAGGGCGGCTGGACCGCGATGGACGATCAGTCGCTGCTCGCCGCGCTCGACACCTGGTTGGGTCCGAGCCTCGCCGGCATGACGCGGCGGGCGCACCTCGCCAGGATCGATGTGCACGAGGCCTTAATGCGTCCGCTCGACTGGGACCATCGTCGGCGTCTGGACAGCGATGCCCCCACCCATGTGACCGTGCCCTCGGGCTCGCGGCTTCCGGTGGACTACGCGGACCCGGCCGAACCCGCGCTGAGCGTGCGGCTGCAGGAGATGTTCGGCGCGCGCGACACGCCCCGCATCGCCGGCGGCACGATCGGCCTCACCCTGCGCCTGCTGTCACCGGCTGGACGTGCGATCCAGGTCACGCGCGATCTGGCGGGGTTCTGGCGCGGCAGCTACGCCGAAATTCGCCGGGAGATGCGTGGCCGCTATCCCAAGCACCCATGGCCCGAGGATCCCCTGGCTGCGGCGCCGACCGCGCGCGCCAAGCCACGCGGCACGTGATCGCGCGCGATCGCGCCGCCGTGTTGGCCAGGCCTGACCGAAACCGGTAAGCTCGCGCCATGGACGGTCCTGAACGCGTCGGCGTCGTCACGTCCAGCCCTGCCAGACGCGCGGCGGGCTGGGCAGTGCATACCCTCACGGCAAGCGGCGCCTTGCTTGGATTCCTCGCCATGCTGGCGGTGATCCGCGGCGACGCACGCGGATCGCTGCTCTGGCTCGGAGTCGCTCTGGCGGTCGACGGTCTCGATGGGCCGATCGCCCGCCTGGTGCGCGTTCGCGATGTGATCCCGCGCGTCGACGGCGCCGTGCTGGATCTGGTGGTCGACTACCTCACCTACGTGCTGGTGCCGGCCATCTTCATCTACTGGTTCGGCTTGTTGCCCGCGGCATGGAGCCTGGCGGGCGCCGGCTTCATCGTGG
>JANNTF010000443.1:0-2657 GCA_031403455.1 Alphaproteobacteria bacterium
TATGTCGACACCGTCGCCGATGCCGTGAAAGTCGACGATTACACCGTCGACATCGTGACCAGGATCCCCGACCCGATCCTGCCGGACAAGCTGACCTCCGTGTTCATCATGGACAAGGATTGGTCGGAGAAGAACAACGCCACCAGGCCGCAGAACACCCGCGAGCGCGAGGAGATGTTCACAGTCCGCAACACCAACGGCACCGGCGCGTACCGATTGACGCTGCGCGAAGCCGATGTGCGCACGGTGCTGGGACGCAACGATTCCTGGTGGGGCTGGCAGGACAAGGGCTTCAACGACGGCAACGTCACCGAGATCGTGTTCAGGCCGGTGTCGGCGGATGCGACGCGTATCGCGGCGCTGCTCTCGGGCGAGGTCGATTTCGTCCTCGATCCGCCGCTGCAGGATCTGGCGCGGTTGCGGCAGTCGCAGCGCGTGCTCGAAGGTCCGGAAGTGCGCACGATCTTTTTCGCCTTCGACGTGCAACGGCCGGAGCTGCTCTACGCCAGCGTCAAGGGCAGGAACCCGTTCGCCGATCTGCGGGTGCGCCAGGCGATGTATCACGCGATCGACATCGAGGCGATCAAGTCCCGGGTGATGCGCGGGCAATCCATTCCCACGGGCACGTTCTTCCCGTCGGAGGTCAACGGCTACTCGAAGGCCGAGGATGTGCGCCTCGCCTTCAACATCGATCGCGCGAAGCAGCTGATGGCCGAAGCCGGATACGGCAGCGGCTTCGATGTGACGCTGGATTGCCCGAACAACCGCTACATCAACGACGAGCAGATCTGTCAGGCCGCCGTCGCGATGTGGGCGCGCATCGGCATCACCGCGCGGCTCAACTCGATGCCCCTGGCGACGTTCTTCCCGAAGATCCAGAAGGAGGATTCGTCGCTCTATCTGCTGGGGTGGGGCGTGCCGACCTACGACGCCCTGTACTCGTTTCAGAGCCTGCTGCAGTCGCGCGACGGGCAGCCGGGCAACGGCATCTGGAACTACGGGCGCTACTCGTACGCGGAGATGGACCGCCTGATCGGCATCATGAAGAACGAGCTCGACGCGCAGAAGCGCACGCAGGCGATCCATCAGGCCCTGCGGCTCTACCGCGAGGACGTGCCGCATATCCCGCTGCACCACCAGATGATTCCCTGGGCGATGCGCGCCAACGTCAGCACCGTGCACATGGCGAATAATCAGCTCGAAGTGAAGTGGGTGAGGGTGGATTGACACACCGGCGCCGCGTCGAGCCGGTCGAACCGCAGAGCGTGGCGACGCATCGATGATCGCGTTCGTCATCTCGCGGTTGCTGCAGTCGATCCTCGTGATGCTGACGGTGGCGTTCATCGCCTTCGCGCTGTTCACGTTCGTCGGCGACCCGATCCTGATCATGCTCGGGCAGGACTACACGCAAGCCCAGTACGACGCCTTGAAAGAGGCGCTCGGGCTGGACAAGCCGTTCTTCGTGCAGTTCTACAAATTCATCGGCAACGCCGTGCAGGGGCAGTTCGGAATCTCCTATCGCCTGGCGCGTCCGGTGGACCAACTGATCCTCGAGCGTCTGCCCGCCACGCTCGAGCTCACCGCGATGGCGGCGCTGCTCGCCCTGCTCGTCGGCGTGCCGATGGGCGTCTATACCGGACTGCGCCGCGATTCCTGGCTCAGCAGGATCTTCCTGATGATCTCGCTGATCGGCGTGTCCCTGCCGACATTCCTGATCGGCATCCTGCTGATCCTCACCTTCGCGGTGCAGTTCGGCGTTCTCCCGTCCTTCGGGCGCGGCGACGTGGTGAAGCTGGGCAATTGGTCGACGGGATTTCTCACGATCAGCGGACTCAAGGCGCTCGTGCTGCCCGCCATCACGCTGTCGTTGTTCCAGCTCACGCTGATCATGCGGCTGGTCCGTTCCGAGATGCTCGAGGTGCTGCGCACCGACTACATCAAATTCGCGCGGGCGCGCGGTCTCGGCAATCGGGCGGTGAATTTCGGCCATGCGCTGAAGAACACGCTCGTGCCGGTGATCACCATCACCGGCCTGCAGATCGGCGGTCTGATCGCTTTTGCGATCGTCACCGAGACGGTGTTCCAATGGCCCGGCATGGGATTGCTCTTCATCCAATCGGTCAACAATGCCGACGTGCCGGTGATGGCGGCGTATCTCCTGCTCATCGGGTTCTTCTTCGTGGTGATCAATCTGATCGTCGATCTGCTCTACTACGTCGTCGATCCACGGTTGCGGATCGATCGCACCGCGGTGGGGCATTGATGTCATGATCGCAATCTCCGGCGCGACCTTGCGGCGCGTGTTCGACAGCGACGTCTTCCATTCGTTCCGCCAGAATCCCGTCGTCATGATCGCCGCGCTGGTGACGGTGCTGTGCGTGGGCGGCGCGGTCCTCGCGCCCTGGATCGCGCCGCATAACCCGTTCGACCTCAAGAGCCTCGATCTCAACGATGCGTTCACGCCGCCGAGCTGGCAGGCGGAGGGCAGGCCGGAATTCTTTCTCGGCACCGATGATCAGGGGCGGGACATTCTCTCGACCATCATGCACGGCGCGCGGGTTTCGCTGCTGGTCGGCTTTTGCGCCGTGCTGTTCGCGATGAGCGTCGGCGTCTCGCTCGGCCTGCTCAGCGGCTATGTCGGCGGCGCCGTGGGGTCG
>JANNTF010000444.1:0-2748 GCA_031403455.1 Alphaproteobacteria bacterium
CCCGCGCCCTGAGGTCTATCGAGTATCCCTTCGCCATCGCGGCTCCGATCGTTGCTCTCGGGGCAAATCGAATCAGATAGGCGCGCCGTTGGGAATCCCTTTGTGCTATGCCGATTCAGTTTCTCCGGAAACCGCTCTAGCTAGCCCAATCGACGGCTGAATTGGTCGTTCAACGAAAAGACTTTGTCGACAAGAACCGGGAGGACATAGATGCGCGTCAAACTCGCTTCGCTGAATCGTCGTGGCTTCGTCGCCGCCCTCGGCGCCGGTGCCATCGCCGCCCCTGGCCTTGCGCTCGCGCAAGCCACCACCCCCGCCGTGGCGTCCCCGCCCACCACCATCACCAACCCTCCGCGCGATTTCAGCCGTCGGGGCGCGCCGACCACCTATTTCGCCGATCCCGACGTGCTGACAATCGATCCCGCGTTCAACGGCCTGCGCCAGGGCAATACGACCATCCAGCGCCTCTGGACCGGAGGAATGTGGCTTGAAGGCCCAGCCTGGAACGCCCAAGGCCGCTACCTCGTCTGGAGCGACATTCCTAACAACCGCCAGCTCCGCTGGCTCGAGGAAGACGGCCATGTCTCCGTTTTCCGCGCGCCCTCGAACAACTCCAACGGCAACACGTTCGACTTCCAGGGTCGCCAGATCTCCTGCGAACACCTCACGCGCCGCGTCACCCGCTATGAACTTGACGGTTCCGCCACCATCGTCGCCGACAAGTTCGACGGCAAAGCGCTGAACTCCCCCAACGACGCGGTCCCCCACCCCGATGGCAGCATCTGGTTCACGGACCCGCCCTATGGCGGCCAGCTCTACGAGGGTGAACCCGATATCGCCGGCGGCCCCAGCAACGCGGCGGGCAAGCTCAATCCCCGTCTCGGTCAACCCGCCGGCTTCGTGCCCGGCAGGCGCGAACTGCCGACCAATTGCTACCGCGTTGATCCCTCCGGGCGCATCGACCTGGTGATCAGCGAAGCCCAGGTGCCCGACCCCAACGGGATGTGCTTCGCGCCGGACTACAAGAAACTCTACGTCGCCTCTACCGGACGCGGCCCCGGGGACGCCGGCCCGGGCGGCAAGGGCGACATTCACGTCTTCGATGTCGGCAGCGACAACAAACTGTCGAACCAGCAGCTCTTCTCCGACTGCGTCGTCGACGGAATCAAATGCGGCCCCGACGGCATCCGCGCGGACGTTCAGGGCAATCTCTGGATTTCCAGCAATGCCGGCAGAAATGTCGGCTACAGCGGCGTGACGGTGTGGAACCCCGAAGGCAAGCTGCTCGGCCGCATCCGCATCCCGGAAGTCACCGGCAATATCTGCTTCGGCGGCGCCAAGCGAAACCGCCTCTTCATGGCCAGCAGCCAGTCGATCTACGCGATCTACACGGGCACGCAAGGGGCGGCGCCGGGCTGAGGCACGGACAGGCGCGAAGCAAGAAAGCGATCCAGCGTGAGTTTGGACGCGAAGGGCGGAGACTGAATCCGGCTCTTGCGACGCGGCGCCGGTTCGACACGAGCGCAAAAATCGCGGATCGGTGATACGCCACGTCCGCGTGGAGCGGGGCGTCATCCGGCCACGTCCCACTCTGGATAGGAGCGGCACGCCATGGATCTCGGGCTCGGCGACAAGGTGGCGATCATCACCGGTGGCAGCGAGGGCATCGGCCGCGCGACGGCGCAGCGTCTTTTCGACGAGGGCGCGCGCGTCGTGATCGTCGGGCGCCGCGAGGAAGTGCTGCGCCAGGCGGTGGCGCGAATCGATCCCGCGGGAACCGGCCGCATGCTCGCCGTGCCGGGCGACGTCGCTGCGCCCGACACCACCGCGCGCATCGTCGCGCGGACGCTCGAGCGCTTCGGTCGCATCGACATCCTCGTCAACAATGCGGGCACCGCGGCGGCGAAGACCTTCGACGAGGTCGGCGACGCCGATTGGGAAGTGGATTTCGAGCTCAAGCTCTGGGCCGCCGTGCGGCTGATCCGCGCGGTCCTGCCGACGATGCGCGGCCTCGGCGGCGGGCGCATCGTCAACGTGACCAATCTCGCGGGGCGAACGCCCGGCGCCGCCTCGATGCCGACCTCGATCTCGCGCGCGGCGGGGATCGCGCTGACCAAGGCGCTGTCGAAGGATCTCGCGAGGGACAACATCCTGGTCAACACCGTGTGCATCGGCCTGATCAAGAGCGGCCAGCACGAGCGCCGCTACGCACGCGAGGCCGGGCCCGGCGCCAATATCGATCTCGAGCAGCGTTACGCGGACGACGCGGCGCGGCGAACCATTCCGCTCGGCCGCATCGGCGAGAGCGCGGAGGCCGGCGACGTCATCGCCTTTCTCGTCTCGGCGCGCGCGAGCTACCTCACCGGCATCGCGATCAACATCGACGGCGGCGTTTCCGCCGTGGTCTAGAGGCCGCGGAGCCTCACGTCAGTTGGGCGAGCGGCGGCAAAGTCGCACGCCGGGCCCTCATTCCCGGTCTGCCATGCCATGATGGCGCCGACGCATCCGAGGAGGGCCCATGACAGTCAGACCGATCATCCGCGCCGGTGATCCGATTCTCGGCCAGGTCGCGGCGGCGGTTTCCGATCCCCAGGCGGACTCCGTTGCGCGGCTCGTCGCCGACATGATCGACACGTTGGACGACGTCGGCGGCGCGGGGATCGCGGCGCCGCAGATCGGTGTGTCGTTGCGGGTGGTGATCTACTTCGTGCCGGCCCATCGCTGCACGGCATTGCCGGGTGACGATCC
>JANNTF010000445.1:0-1168 GCA_031403455.1 Alphaproteobacteria bacterium
CCCGCGCCCTGAGGTCTATCGAGTATCCCTTCGCCATCGCGGCTCCGATCGTTGCTCTCGGGGCAAATCGAATCAGATAGGCGCGCCGTTGGGAATCCCTTTGTGCTATGCCGATTCAGTTTCTCCGGAAACCGCTCTAGCACGCGGGTTTTGATCTTGCGAAGATCGCCGCCCTTTCACGCGACGGCGGATCATCATGGCCAACCACACATTCTTCTGCATCGACGCGCATACCTGCGGCAATCCCGTGCGCGTGGTCGCGGGCGGCGGGCCGTGGCTCGCGGGCGCCACGATGATGGAGCGCCGGCTGAATTTTCTCGCCGAGCATGATTGGATCCGCACCGGCCTGATGTTCGAGCCGCGCGGCCACGAAGTGATGTCCGGCTCGATCCTCTATCCGCCGACGCGCGACGATTGCGATGTCGGCGTGTTGTTCATCGAAGTCTCCGGCTGCCTGCCGATGTGCGGCCATGGCACGATCGGCACGGTGACGGTCGCGATCGAGCGCGGCCTGGTGAAGCCGAAGATCCCCGGCGTGCTGCGGCTCGAGACGCCGGCGGGTCTCGTCATCGCCGAGTACCGCCAAGTCGGCGAGTATGTCGAGAGCGTGAAGCTCACCAACGTGCCGTCCTTCCTGCACACGACCGATCTGCTGATCGAGGATCCGGAGCTGGGGCCGCTCAAGGTCGACGTCGCTTATGGCGGAAATTTCTACGCGATCATCGAGCCGCAGGGGCGCTATCGCGATCTCTCCGACTACAAGACGCCGGACCTGCAGCGCATGAGTCCCAGAGTGCGCAAGCTGGTCAACGAGGCGGCGAGCTTCGTGCATCCCGAGAACGCGAATATCCGCGGCTGCACCCATGTGCAATGGACCGGCGCGCCGACGATGAAAGAGGCGCAAGGCCGCAACGCGGTCTTCTACGGCGACAAGGCGATCGATCGCAGCCCCTGTGGAACCGGCACGTCAGCGCGCCTCGCGCAGCGCTGGACCAAAGGCCAGCTCAAGACCGGCGACAGCTACGTCCACGAGAGCATCATCGGCTCGCTGTTCAAGGGCGGCGTCGCGGGCGAGACGAGCGTCGGCAACTACAAAGCCATCATCCCAACCATCGAAGGCTGGGCGCGCATCACCGGCCTCAACACCATCTTCATCGACGACCGCGAC
>JANNTF010000446.1:0-7910 GCA_031403455.1 Alphaproteobacteria bacterium
CCTCACTCCAGATGGTGGTTTTTTCAAAGAGCGCACCTCATCGATATCACTCTTGTTCAAATTTTTTAGACACTCCACAGCTTCATCCAGTAGTGGCAATGCCTTGTCGAGATCTACGGCACCGCCGGTACGCTGGTGGCGGTCAGCGTCACCATGCTGACGCAGCTCTTCGGCGATGTCGGCTACATGAAGCTCGATCCGCGGATCCGCGTATGAGCGTCGAGCGGCAGGGGCGGCTCGTCTCGCCGCCCGCGGCGACTCTGCGCGGAGGCGCGCTGATGCGCCGCCTGCGCGCCGCGGTGGAGCTGGTTGGCCGCTCTCCAGCGGGCATGTTCGGAATCGCGATCGTGCTGTTCTGGTCGGTGCTGGCGCTGCTTGCGCCCTGGGTCGCGCCCTATCCGCCCAACAAGATCGATCCGGCGCTGTTGGCCGACCCCTATCCTTCCGCCGCGCATTGGCTGGGCGTCGATCATCTCGGTCGCGACATGCTCTCGCGCCTGATCTGGGGCGCACGCACCGTGCTCACGGTCGCGCCCGCCGCGGTGATCGGCGCCGCCGTGCTCGGCACGCTTCTCGGCCTGTTCGCCGGCTACAAGGGCGGGCTGGCCGATCGCGTGATCATGCGCGTCGGCGACACGCTGCTCGCGTTTCCGAAGATCATCCTCTACCTGATCATCATCGCCCGCTTCGGCGCTTCGGCGTTCAACATCATCGCGGTGATCGCCGTGACCCAGGCGCCGATCATCGCGCGCATCGTGCGCGCCGTGACCTTGGACGTGAAGAATCGCGACTATGTGGCGGCGGCACGCATGCGCGGCGAGAGCACGTGGTTCATCCTCACCACGGAGATCCTGCCCAATGCGCGCGGGCCGCTGATCGTCGATTTCTTCCTCCGCCTCGGCTACACGGTGATCGCCATCGGCGTGCTCGGTTTCCTCGGTGTCGGTCTGCCGCCGCCCGATCCCGATTGGGGAAGCATGATCAAGGAAACCTACGGCATGATCTTCATCTGGCCGCACATGACGCTGATCCCGGCGTTGGCCGTGTCGTCGCTGGTCATCGGTTTCAACTTCCTCGCCACGGGTCTGCGCGAAGCCGCCGAAGATGGCTGACATCCTCGCCTTCGAAGGCGTCAGCATCGAGCATCGTGGACGGCGCGGCGTGAACCGCATCATCGACGACGTCTCGCTGCACATCGCGCCGGGCGAGGCGCTCGGGCTGGTCGGCGAGTCCGGCTGCGGCAAGTCGACGGTGGCGCTCGCGGCGATGCGCTATCTGCAGGCCGGGATGCGGATCACCGCGGGGCGAATCCTGTTCGAGGGCAACGATCTCAGCGCGATGGCCGAGCCGGAGCTGCGCGCGCTGCGCGGCAGCCGTCTGGCGATGGTCTATCAGGATCCGATGTCGAGCCTGAATCCCGTGATGGCGATCGGCCGGCAGCTCATGGAAGTGCCGCTGCTGCATGGCGAGGGCGATTCGGGCCGCGCGCGCGCACGCGCGCTTGCGATGCTGGACGAGGTGCGGCTGCCCGACGGCGAGGCGATGATGGCGCGCAATCCCCAACAGCACACGGGCGGGCAGCACCAGCGCGTGGTGATCGCGATGGCGCTGATGGCGGAGCCGGCGCTGCTGGTGATGGATGAACCGACGACCGGTCTCGACGTCACCATCGAGGCCGCGATCCTCGAACTCGTGCGCGAGCTGCGACGGAAATTCGGTACCGCCATCCTGTTCATCAGCCACAATCTCGGCACCATCGCGCGGCTCTGCGATCGCGTCGGCGTACTCTATGCCGGCCGCCTGGTCGAGACCGGCACGATCCGCGACGTGTTCCGCGCGCCCGCGCATCCCTACACGCGCGGCCTGCTCGAGGCGCTGCCCGATCTCGATCGCGGGCGCGGCGCGAGCCGGCTCGTGCCGATCTCGGGGACGCTCAGTGCCGCCGATCGTGCGCGCGTGGGCTGCGCCTTCGAGCCGCGCTGCGACTATGCCGACGCGTCGGTCTGCGGCGTGGGGCCGATCAGCCTGACGGCGATCGACGGAACGGGTACCCACCAGGCCAGATGCGCACGCCTCGGCGCCATCCCGCAACGTCACGCCGCGACCATTGCCGCTCCAGCGGCGCCGGCCGAGGATGGCCCCGTCCTGCTCGCGCTGCGCGGACTCACGAAATGGTACGCGCTCGGCGGCGATCTCTTCGGGCGCGCGTCGCACGAGATCCGCGCTTTGACGGATGTGGATCTGGAAGCGCGCCGTGGCGGGACACTGGCCATCGTCGGTGAGTCCGGCTCCGGGAAATCGACGCTCGCGCGAGTCGTGGCCGGGCTTGTCGGCGGCTCCAGCGGCACTGCGCGACTGGGCGATGCGGAGCTGGCAGCGGGCGTGGACGATCGGCCGCGCGATCTCGTGCGCCGCGTGCAGATGGTGTTCCAGAACCCGGACTCGACTCTCAATCCGAGCCACAGCATCGGCTTCGCGCTGATGCGGCCGCTGAAGAAGCTGCGCGGCATGTCGGCGCAGGACGCCGAAGCCGAGGCGCGGCGCTTGATGGCGCGCGTGCAATTGCCGATCGAGCTCATGGGTCGCAAGCCCGGACAGCTCTCGGGCGGGCAGCGCCAGCGTGTCGCCATTGCGCGCGCGCTGGCCGGCAGCCCCGACCTGCTGATCGCCGATGAGCCGGTCTCGGCGCTCGACGTGTCGGTGCAGGCGGCGATCGTCAATCTGCTGGCCGATCTGCTCGCCGGCAGCGAGATGGGGCTGGTGCTGATCTCGCATGACCTGGCGCTGGTGCGGCACATGGCTGACTGGGTCGCCGTGATGTATCTCGGCCGCGTGGTCGAATACGGACCCGCCGACCGGGTCTTCGCGCCGCCCTTCCATCCCTACACGCAAGCCCTGCTGGCCGCGGCCCCGCGACCCGATCCCGATGCGCCGGCGCCCGAGATCGTGCTTTCAGGCGCAATGGCGAGTCCGACGGCGCAGATCACGGGCTGTGTCTTCGCGAGCCGCTGCCCGGTCAAGCTCGGCCCGGTGTGCGAGACCACGCCGCCGCCGGAGCGCCTATTCGGTCCGCACCGCATCGCGTGTCACATCGAACTGACGGCGTAGCGACTTACCGCCCCGGCCGCTTCGCGGCCTGTCCCTCCTCAAGGTGAGGAGGGACGACTCAATATGCGCGTCGTCCCTCCTCGTATGAGGAGGGACAGACCGCGCGCAGCGCGGTCAGGGTGGTGCTACGTCACACCTGCTCCCACGGAAAACTATCGAGCCGTTCCGCGCCGGTCGCCGTGATCAGCACCTGCGTCTCCAGCTTCACGCACTCGCGGCCGCCGTCCTCGCCGATCAGGCTTTCGACGCACAGCGTCATGTTCTTCTCGAAAGTGGAGGGATAGGCGCGCGCGAAATCGACATGCGTCGGCACCGATGGCCATTCATCGGCGAGGCCGACGCCGTGCAGCGCCACCGAGTAGCGGCGCGGCTGGTACTTCTCCGGGATCCGCCAGCTCTTCTCGTTGAACTCGCGCGCGGTCATGCCTGGTCGCAGCAGCGCGAGGTTATGCTCGATCTGATCGACAGCAGCCGAATACAACGCGGCTTGCGTGTTGCTCATGCGCGCATGGCCGATGGTCCAGGAGCGCGAGAGATCGGCGCAGTAGCCGTAGGGACCGATCATGTCGGTGTCGAAGGCGAGCATGTCGCCTTCCCGGCAGACATAGTCGGAGCTTTCCTGGAACCAGGGATTGGTGCGCGGCCCCGCGGCGAGGATGCGCGTCTCCAGCCACTCGCCGCCCGAACGGATATTCTCGTAATGCAGTTCGGCCCAGATCTCGTTCTCGGTCTTGCCCGGCAGCGAATGCTCGTACATCCGCGCCATGCCGGCCTCGCAGACGCGGATCGTCCATTTCATCAGCTCGATCTCGTCCGCGTTCTTGATCTTGCGCGCGTGCTCGGTGAGTTCCTGGCCCTCGACCAGTGTCACGCCGCGCCGGCGCAGCGCGTCGACGCCCTCGAGTTCCAGCTTGTCGGCGGCGAGACGCATGTTGCCGCCGCCGCGCTGACGCAGGATCTCGACGATCTCGTCGGCCCATTTCTCGACGCGCTCGTGCAAGCGCGAGCCGGCGGAGAAATAGAACCAGGTGGTCGCGGTGCGGATCTCGTCGATCGTCTCGAAGCCCTTGGCGAGATGCTCCGACTTGCCGTACTCGAAATCGATCGCGTGGCCATCGGCGCAGACCACGGCATAGTGCGAGGGATTATGCGTCATCCAGAGCTGCATGTTGGTGACGTCGAGCGCGTAGCGGATATTGACCGGGTCGTAGAGCAGGATCGCCGCGCAATCATGCTTCGCCACCTGCTCGACGAGCCGGCGCTTGCGCCAGGCGCGCGCGCTCTTCAGCGTCGCCAGCGGGAGCGGGCTCTTCAGCGGCTTGTCCGCGCCTTCCGGATTGAGAAAGGCGCGCTTGCGTGGATCCTTGAATATCTCGACCATCTCGATCATCCCCCCTGTCGATCGCTCAGCCGCGCTGGCGCCCGCCATTCGCATCGAACAGCGGCGTCATATGGATACGCGCGGGGCGTGTCTTTTCGAAGATCTGGATTTCGAAGCTTTCGCCGTCGCGCGCATGCTCGGTGTCGACATAGCCCATCGCCATGCTCTTGCCCGCCCAATGCGCGTAGCCGCCCGATGTGACCTGCCCGACGGATTTGCCGCCCCTGAGGATCGTCTCGTAGCCGACCACTTCGACATCGCTGTCGACGATCATCGGCACGAGGCGCCGTGACGGCGCCGCGGCGCGATCGGCGAGGGCGGCCGCCTTGCCGATGAAATCGGGCTTGTCATAGGCGACGAAGCGATCGAGCCCGGACTCCATCGGCGTGTAGTCGGGCCGGAACTCGCGCAGGAACGCGCCATAGGATTTCTCGAGCCGCAGCGACATCAGTGCGCGATTGCCGAAATGGCGCAGGCCGAGATCGGCCCCGGCTTCGAGCAGCTGCTCGTAGAGCGTGATCTGATAGTCGGGCGTCACCCAGATCTCGTAGCCGAGATCGCCGGTGTAGCTCGCACGGATGACCGTCGCGGGCGCCATGCCCACCGCCATCTCGCGCGCGGCGAAGAAGCGGAAAGCCGCATTCGAGACGTCGTCGCGCACGAGGCGCTGCAGCAGCTCGCGCGATCGCGGCCCGGCGATGCCGAAACCGGTGAGCGCACCCGGCAAGGGTCGCACAGTGACGTCGCCGGGAATCCCGATGCGCTCGAACCAGCGCATATGAAAAACTTCGGCGGCGCCAGAACCGATCATCAGGAAGCGGTCGGCGGCCAGCCGCGCGACCGAGAAATCGCCCATGATCGTGCCGCGCTCATTGAGCATCGGCGCCAACACCATGCGGCCTGGCTTGGGCATGCGGTTGGCCAGTACCCGGTTGAGCCAGTTTTCCGCGCCGGCACCGGTGATCTCGTATTTGCCGAAGCCGGAGATCTCCATCAGCCCGACCGCGTTGCGCACCGCCAGGCATTCCTCGCGCACGATCGGGAAGGCGTTGGAGCGCCGATAGGTCGGGATCTCGACCGCCTCGGTTCCCGTGGGCGCGTACCACAGCGCGACCTCCAGGCCGAAGCTCGCACCGAAGACCGCACCCGCCGATTTGAGCCGATCATAGACGGGCGTGCGCCGCAGGGGGCGGCCGGCCGTCAGCTCCTCGTTGGGATAGGCGATGCGGAAGCGGCGTTGGTAATTCTCCTTCACCTTGACGTTGGTGTAGCGCGGCGTCGCATAGGCGCCGAAGCGCGCGACATCCATCGCGAACAGATCGGCGCCCGGCTCGCCATCGGCCATCCAGCGCGACAGCGCGAGGCCCACGCCGCCGCCTTGCGCGAAGCCCGCCATGACGCCGCAGGCGCTCCAGAAATTGCGCAGGCCGCGGACCGGGCCGACCAGCGGATTGCCATCGGGTGCGAAAGTGAACGGCCCGTTGACGATCTTCTTGATGCCGGCGCGGCCGATCGCCGGGAAATGCTTGAAGCCGATCTCGAGATGCGGCGTCAGCCGATCGAGATCATCGGGCAGCAGCTGCATGTTGAAATCCCACGGCGTGGTCTCGGGCGACCAGATCCGGCCATCCTGCTCGTAGGTGCCGAGCAGCATGCCCTTGCCCTCCTGGCGCAGATAGATCTCGCCGGAATAGTCGGTCGTCGGCAGGATCTCGCGGCCATGCGCGATCACCTCGGGCATGTCCTCGGTGACGATGTACATGTGCTCCATCGCCAGCACGGGCAGTTCGATCCCGACCATGCGGCCGATCTCGCGCGCCCAGAGTCCGGCGGCGTTGACCACGTGCTCGGCGATCACGTTGCCCTTGTCCGTCACGACGAGCCACGAGCCGTCGGGACGCGGCTGCAGGTCGCGCACCGGCGTGAAGCGATGCACCTCGGCGCCAGCCTTGCGCTCGGCGATCACATAGGCCTGCGTGACGCCGTTGGGGTCGACATGACCGCCATCCTTGCGCCAGATCGCGCCGATGAACTCGGCCGGATCGATCAGCGGATTGAGCTTCACCGCCTCGGCGGGCGAGATCATCTCCATCTCGAGCCCGAGATATTTGCCGCGGCTATGCATCATCCGGATGTTGTCGAAGACGGTCTCGTTGGCGGCGAGCACCATGTTCCCGGTCGCATGGATTCCGCAGGACTGGCCCGAGATGGCCTCGATCTCGCGATAGAGGTCGATCGTGTATTTCTGCAGCTTCGAGACATTGGCGTCGGAGTTGTAGGTGTGGACGCTGGCGGCCGCGTGCCAAGTCGAGCCCGAGGTCAGCTCGTGCTTCTCCAGCAGCATGATGTCGGTCCACCCGATCTTGGTCAGGTGATAGAGCACACTGGCGCCGACGACGCCGCCGCCGATCACGGCGACGCGGACATGCGATTTCATCGCCGTGAATTCCCTTCGCTGCTGGTCTGGAGAAACCGTCGAGCCTCCTGCACGTACCAATCGGCGAACCAGGCGACGATGCGTTCGGCGTTCGGGTTGTAGGGGCCGGGCTCGTAGCCGATCGAGTTCACGCCGAGCTGATTGACCTCGACGAGATCGCGATCCTGATCGTTAGTGACGCTCCAGACCTGGGTGAGAGTTTTCAGATCGTAGTCGACGCCCTCGACCGCATCCTTGTGCACGAGGAATTTCGCGTTGACCTCGGTCTCCATCGGGCCGCGCGGCAGCAGGCGGAAGAAGAACGCGTAGTCGCCGAGCACATGCATGAACGCGTTGGGAAAGCAGAACCAGCGCAGCGAGCCGATATCGCCATCCGGGACATCGCCGAGCAGCTTGGCGACAGCGGGCTTGCCGTCTGGTGTGATCGAGACCGCACCAGGAACGAGCGGGATTCGCGCCGCGCGAAACCCATGCCCTTCGACCGGGCCGTTCTGCAGACCCTTGCGCGTGCAGCTCGCCCAGTAGTCGCGAATGGCCTGCGAGTCCATGTCATAGGTCTCGGCCAGCGTGTGCATGAGCTCGGGATGGCGGACGGCGCAGTGGTAGCACTCGCGCGAATTCTCCATCACGAGCTTCCAATTTCCCTTCTCGATGATGGTGATGTCGGCGGCGACCTTCGTGTCCGCCAGACGATGGGGCGCCAGCAAGGGCTCGACGGCGTCACGATGCGGCGCGAAATCGGGAGGTGTCTCGGCCAGCAGCAGGTCAAGCGCGGCGCCCACTTGCGGGGCTGCCCCAACCTGGCGCGTGCGCGTTGTGGCAAAGCCAGCAAGTGTAGACGCGAGCACTGGTGCGGCGCCTACTTCCAAGTAAGTCCTTTACCGGGGGCAAGCCGTTGCGTTTGTAGGCGTTGTCCATCGCGCGGCCGCCGCCGACGTGAAAGACGACGGGGATACGCGCTTCCTCGGCGCGCGCCCAGAGGCG
>JANNTF010000447.1:0-2978 GCA_031403455.1 Alphaproteobacteria bacterium
CACGATCTCGTAGAGCTTGGAGCCCTTGGGCGTCACGACTTCCACGGACTCACCCTTCTGCTTGCCGATCAAGGCGCGCGCGAGGGGCGAGGTGATGGCGAGCAGACCGCGGTCGATATCGGCCTCCGCCTGACCGACGAGCTGATAGGTGTTCTCGTCGCCGGTGTCCTGATCGGCGAGCGCGACCTTGGCACCGAATTTGATCACCTTGCCGGCGAGCGCCGAGACGTCGATCACATCGGCGCGCGCGAGACTGTCCTCGAGTTCGGCGATCTGGCCCTCGATCAGGGATTGGCGTTCGCGCGCGGCATGATATTCGGCGTTCTCCGAGAGATCGCCGTGCTCGCGCGCTTCCGCGATCGCGCGGATCACCGCCGGACGTTCGACGCTCTTGAGGGTCTTGAGCTTCGCCTCGAGCCGGGCGTAGCCCTCTTTGGTCAGTGGGATCTTGTCCATGGGCCGAATCTTGTCGTGTGCATCGCCGTGTCGTCAAGCGTTGCGGTGCCCTCAGAAGGGGGCGCGGAAATAAGACTGCAATGGGGCAACCTCGAGGACGCCATCGCGCAGAGCGGCGATCGCCTCTACCGCGGCCCGCATGCCAGCCACCGTCGTGTAATAGGGAATCGCCCCCATCAGCGCGGCTTGGCGCAGGCTGAAGCTGTCGGTCATCGCCTGGCGTCCCTCGGTGGTGTTGAACACGAGATGGACGTCGCCGTTCTTCATCGCATCGACGATGTGCGGCCGTCCCTCGAGGACCTTGTTGACCTCCTCGATGTGGATGCCGGCCTGACGCAGGAACATCGCCGTGCCGCGCGTCGCCAGAATCCGGAAGCCCATCTCCGCGAGCCGCTTCGTCGGCGCCACGATCGCCTGCTTGTCGCGGTCCTTCACGCTGACGAAGACGCAGCCCGATTGCGGGAGGTTCGAACTCGCGCCGAGCTGCGCCTTCGCGAAGGCATGGCCGAAATCGCGATCGAGACCCATCACCTCGCCGGTCGACTTCATCTCGGGCCCGAGGATGACATCCGTCCCGGGGAAACGCGCAAACGGAAAGACAGCTTCCTTGACCGCGACGTGGTCCAGCGCGACGGGCTTCAGATCGAAACTCGCGAGGCTCTCGCCCGCCATCACGCGCGCCGCGAGCTTGGCGATCGGTACGCCCGTCGCCTTGGCCACGAACGGCACCGTGCGCGAGGCGCGCGGATTGACCTCGAGGATGTAGACCTCGCCATCCTTGACCGCGAACTGCACGTTCATCAGCCCGACGACATCGAGTGCGCGCGCGAGCACGCCGGTCTGGCGCGCGATCTCGTCGGTGGTCGCCTGCGGTAACGAGTAGGGCGGCAGCGAGCAGGCGCTGTCGCCGGAATGGATGCCCGCCTCTTCGATGTGCTCCATGATGCCGGCGACATGCACGCTCGTCTTGTCGGCCAGCGCATCGACATCGACCTCGATCGCATCCTGCAGATAGCTGTCGATCAGAACGGGATTCTTGCCCGAGACGCGTACGGCCTCGGTCATGAAGCTGCGCAGATCGGCGACGTCGTGGACGATCTTCATGGCGCGGCCGCCGAGCACGTAGCTCGGGCGCAGCAGCACGGGATAGCCGATACGCGCGGCGGCGGCCTCGGCCTCGGCGAGGCTGAACGCCGTGCCGCTCGGCGGCTGCTTGAGCTTGAGGCGCTCCAGGAGCTTGGCGAAACGCTCGCGATCCTCGGCGAGATCGATGGCGTCGGACGAGGTGCCGAGGATCGGGATGTCGGCGACCGTCAGCGCATGCGCGAGCTTGAGCGGCGTCTGGCCGCCGAACTGGACGATGACGCCGAGCACCCTGCCGTTGCTCTGCTCGCGCCGGATGATCTCGATCACGTCTTCTGATGTCAGCGGTTCGAAATAGAGGCGGTCGGCGGTGTCGTAATCGGTCGACACGGTCTCGGGATTGCAGTTGACCATGATCGTCTCGAACCCGGCCTCGCGCAGCGCATAGACCGCGTGCACGCAGCAATAATCGAACTCGATGCCCTGGCCGATGCGATTGGGACCGCCGCCGAGAATGACGATCTTGTCGCGCGCGCTCGCCTCGTCCTCGCTCTCGGCCGGCGCCATGCCGTCGCCTTCATAGGTCGAATAGAGATACGGCGTGCGCGACGCGAACTCGGCGGCGCAGGTATCGATGCGCTTGAACGCCGGCACGATGCCGAAGCCGCGGCGCAAGGTGGCGATCTCGCCATCGCTGCGCCCGCTGATCTCGGCGATGCGCGGATCGGAGAACCCCATGCCCTTCAGCTTCGCCCAGCCCGGTGCGTCGACCGGCAATCCGTTGGCGCGCAGCCGTGCCTCGGCCGCAACGATCTCCTGGATCTGCGCGATGAACCACGGGTCGATCTTGCAGGCGGCATGGACCTCGTCGATCGAGAAGCCGAAGCGCAGCGCCTGCGCGACGATCAGCAGACGGTCGGGCGTCGGACGGCCGAGCGCGGCGCGCACCGCGTCGCGGTTGGCGCCGCCCTGCGCGCCGTCGATCTCGATCTCGTTGAAGCCGGTCAAGCCCGTCTCGAGCGAGCGCAGCGCCTTCTGTATCGATTCGTGGAAGCTGCGGCCGATCGACATCGCCTCGCCGACCGATTTCATCGAGGTCGTGAGCAGCGCCGGCGTGCCGGGAAATTTCTCGAAGGTGAAGCGCGGGATCTTGGTCACGACATAGTCGATCGTCGGCTCGAAGCTCGCCGGCGTGACGCCCGTGATGTCGTTGGTGAGCTCGTCGAGCGTGTAGCCGACAGCGAGGCGTGCGGCGATCTTGGCGATAGGGAACCCCGTGGCCTTCGACGCCAGCGCCGAGGAGCGCGACACCCGCGGGTTCATCTCGATCACCACCAGCCGGCCGCTCTGCGGATCGACCGCGAATTGCACGTTCGAGCCGCCGGTATCGACGCCGATCTCGCGCAAGCACGCGATCGAGGCGTTGCGCATCAGCTGAT
>JANNTF010000448.1:0-4856 GCA_031403455.1 Alphaproteobacteria bacterium
GCGCACGAAGTCGGTGCCGCCGGCGATGATGAAATCGGCCTTGGGCTCGACGCCGCGGACATGCTCGGTCTGCAGCAGCGGCGTCTTGAGCATCTCGCGCAGCTTCTTATGCGCGAAGGCCGAGACGCCGCCGTCGCGGAACGGGTCCTCGTACCAGAAATATCCGAAATCATCGCAGGCCCGACCGACATAGAGCGCATCGGCGAAAGTCCTGAGCTCGCAGGCCGGATCCAGCATCAGCGTCATCTTGTCGGCCATCTGCCTGCCGACGAAGCGGACATTCTCGGCCTCCTCGCGCGCATCGCCCTCGTTCCAGCCATGGATCTTGAAGGCGCGATAGCCGATGTCGTGGCAGGTCTCGGCGAAGGCCGCGAATTTCTCCTTGGAGTCGAGCCCCCCGGTCCGGTCGCCGTGATAGGTCGAGGCATAGGCCTTGAGCCGCGTGCGATAGCCGCCCAGCAATTGGGTGATCGAGGCGCCGAATTTCTTGCCCGCGAGATCCCAGAGCGCGATGTCGATCGGGCCATGACCGAAATGATCGTATTGCCGCAACTCACGCTTGAGGTCGTCGTAGATCTGCTCGCGATGGTCGGGATTGCGCCCGAGCAGCAGCGGCGCCAGCGTCAAGGTCTGCGCCAGGGCTGGCTTGGTGCCGCCCCAGAGCGGGACGTATTCGCCGCGCGCCCCGTCGCGCGTGGAGATCACGACCGCGTATTTCGTCAGCGTCGTCGAGGCGCCCTTGACGTAGGTGATGCTGGCATGCGCGCCCGCGCCCTTGAGGTGGAGGTTCTTCGCCACGAAGGTGAATTCGTGGACCTCGACCCGATCGATGACGCTCATCGTTTCCCCCAGTTGGCAATGCGCGAAGCTACTATAGAATGACGTCACAACAACCACGGGGAAACACGCATGACCAAGCTCACTCGCCGCCGTTTCGGGCGTGCGCTCACCACTGCGGCGATCGCCGCGCCCATGCTCAACGGCGCCGCGAATGCGCAGGCCGTGAAACTCGTCTTTTCGCATCACGTCGCGACGGCCGCGCTGATCCACCGCATCGCGGAAGACTTCGCAAAATATGTCGCCGAGGGAACCAAGGGTCAGGTCACGATCGACATCAAGCCGGCGTCGCAGCTGTTCAACCTGCGCACCGCGGCCGAGGCGCTGACGCTCGGCACGCTGGACATGTGCTGGTCCGATCTCGGCACGCTCGGCAATTGGCAGCCGCAATTCGGCTTCGTCTCGTTGCCGTTCATCTTCTCGGATTTCGATCACGTGAAGAAGGTGCTCTACGGCAAGGTCGGCGAGCTGGTCGCCGCCGAAACCAAATCGACCCTCGGCATCGAAGTGCTGTCGCTGGGCGCCTCGGGCTTCCGCGTGTTCTGCGGCAACAAGGAGATCAAGAACGCCGGAGATTGCCGCGGCATCAAGCTGCGCGTGCCCGAAATCCCGACCTGGATCGAGATGGCGCGCGCGCTCGGCGCCAACCCGACGCCGATCCCGGCGGCGGAGATCTACACCGCGCTGCAGACCGGCGTCGTCGATGCGATCGAAGTGCCGGCCGATTTCATTACGACCCAAAAAGTCTACGAGGTCAGCAAGCACGCGACGCGCACGCACCACATCTTCACCGAAGTCTCGATGTTCGCGAGCGCTCGCAAGATGGCGGGGCTCTCCGCGGACAACCAGAAGATCATCCGCGAATCGGCCAAGCGCGCGGTCGAAGTCGAGATGTGGGCACAGAACCTGAAGGAGCAGACCGCGGCCTGGGCCGATCTCGCCTCGCGCGTGAAGGCGATCCCCGATCCTGATGTGCCGTCCTTCCGCGAGAAGATGGCTCCCGTGCTGACCAACTTCACGGCCAAGACCGGCGCCAAGGGCAAGGCCTTCGTCGATGCGGTGATCGCCGCAGCCTGACGCCATCGTCCTCCCGCCGCCACGACGGCGGCGGGAGGCGCGAGGCCGCAATGCGTGCGCGGGGTCAAGCGCACGCGATCCATTTCCCAGCAAGGCCTCCCCGCACCAATGCTCCAGATTTTTCTCAACGTCACCGAATTGGCCTATCGCGCGTTGCGCGTCATCTCGGTGATCGTCATCTCGTTCTACTTCGTCCTGGTCGTATTGCAGGTCCTCTTCCGCTACGTCCTCAACGAGTCGCTGTTCTGGTCCGAGGAACTCGTTCGCTACGGCATGGTCTGGGGCGTCATGCTCGGCTCGGCCATCGTCGCGCGCGACCGCGCGCATATCCGCATCGAGGTGATCGAGAGCTTCCTGCCGCCGGCCGCGAAACACGCCCTGCAATTCGTCGCGAATTTCCTGTCGTTCCTGTTCTGCGTCATCCTGTGTTGGACCGGACTCGATTTCGTCGATCGGACCTGGTTCCAGAATTCGGCGTCGCTCGGCGTACCGATGCGCGCGGTCTATCTGGCCATACCGATCGGTGCGGGGCTCGAGGCCTGGTTCACCGCCGCGGCATGGCTGCGCGGCGAGGACTCCGAGGTCGCCACGAACGAAGCCATCGTCTGAGCGCGAGACCCAAGCCATGACCGTCGCCATCATGCTCGCGCTGTTCTCCGTGTTCATGACGATCGGCATGCCGATCGCCCACAGCATGGGACTCGCCGCCGTCCTCGCGCTCGCCTGGGAAGGCAGCGTGCCGCTGCTGCAGCTCACGCAGAGCTTCTACCAATCGATCGATAATTTCGCGCTGCTGGCGGTGCCGCTGTTCATCATCGCCGGCGAACTCATGAATGTCGGCGGGATCAGCGAACGTCTGGTCGCGATGTCGCGTGCCCTGATCGGCCATGTCCGCGGCGGACTCGCGCAGGCCAACATCCTCACCAACATGTTCATGGCGGCGATCTCCGGCTCCGCGCTGGCCGATCTCACGGCCATCGGCTCGATGATGATCCCGGCGATGAAGCGCGAGGGCTACCATCCCGCGTTCTGCGTCGCGGTGACGTCCTGCGCGGCGATGATGGCGCCGATCATCCCGCCCTCGGTGATCGCCGTGATCTACGGTTCGGTCACCGGCGTGTCGATCGGCGCGCTGTTCCTCGGCGGCGCCATCCCCGGCGTGCTCGCGGGCATCGCGATGTTCATCCTGACCTGGTTCATGGCGCCGCGCGCCGGCGCACGTCCGATTGCGCGCGCGAGGTTGGACGAGGTCGTACGATCGACCGGCCGCGCGATCCCTGCGCTCGTCATGCCGATCATCATCATCGGCGGCATTCTCGGCGGCGTCTTCACGCCGACCGAGGCGGGCGCGGTGGCCGCCCTCTATGCGCTCATCTTCGGATTGATCGGCCGCCGCCACACCGCCTCGAGCCTGTACCACAACTTCGCCAACGCGGCGTCGACGACCGCGGCGGCGCTGGTCACGCTGGGCGGCGCGGCCCTGTTCAGTTGGATCCTCGCGCGCGCCGGCACCGCGCAGGTGGCGATGCAGATCCTGGTCTCGATCACCGACAACCCGCAGCTCGTGCTGCTGATCCTGATCGCCTTCTTCTTTCTGCTCGGCACGTTCCTCGAACCCGTCCCGGCCCTGATCATCACGGTCCCCGTGATGGCGCCGATCATCAAGCATCTCGGCTATGACCCGGTCCATTTCGGGATCATCACGATCATGATGCTCGTCGTCGGATCGGTGACGCCGCCGGTCGGGATCCTGGCCATGGTCGCGAGCAAGATCGCCGGCGTGGAGTACAGCAAGACATTGGGCATGCTGATGCCCTATACGGCCGCGTGGATGGTCGTCGTGCTGTTCGTCGCCTTCAACCCGTGGACCGTTACCTGGCTGCCCTCGCTGATGAACTGATCAGCGCACGTGCCAGTCCATGTTCAGCGGCTTGGCGCCGTTGAGTTCGCCATAGCCGGCGCCTGTCGTGCCCGCCGGGTTCGGGCCGAAATATCGCGCATCGACCGGCAGGCGCGCGGGCTGCCAGCGCACATCGCAGGACACGCGCACCACGCCCGACTCGTCGTGATGGTCGAGGCTGCCATGGGCGAGATACATTCCGAATACCATCACGTCGCCGGCCGCGAAATCCGTGGTCAGCAGGCGCGTGCCGCGCGTGCGCGCGAGCTCCAGTGCATCGACGCCGAGATCCGCCTTGCGCGTGGTGTCGCGCGCCACGTCGAAGCCGATCATCGGCTCGATGATGTCGCCGAAGCGATGCGAGCCCTCGACGACCATCAGCGGCCCGCGCTCGACCGGCACGTCGCCCAGCGGCATCCACACGGTCCACACGCGATCATGGGCGCGCGCGAAGAACGGGTAGTCGTAATGCACGCCGGTCGCGCGGCCCGGCACGCCGACGCGCAGAAACATGTAGTCCTGGGCGCGCACGGGCTCGCCGGCGATCGCGGTCATGATGCGCGCGATGTCCTGGCCATGCGAGGCCTCGCGCAGCCGCGTGCCCTCGCTCACGGATTGCCAGAAGCGCCCGAGATCCGGCTCCAGCTCCTTGCGCCGGGAGCGACCGGTGGCGATCTCGGTGCCGGGCGCGATCTCGTCGATCGCCTCGAGACGCGCCAGCACTTCGGCCCTGCCGGCGCGGATCGTGGCGGGATCGATGGCGCCGCGGAGGAAGACGAAGCCGTCGTCCTGCAGCCGTGACCGCAGCGCGGCCGGATCGGCGAGCAGCGCCGATGAGTCGGGCAACTCCGCGATCATCGCGGATGGTACCGACTGCCCCTTCACCACGCCCCCGTGCATCTCGTTCTCTCCGTGCTCACCGACGGCTGCATGTTAGCGTCGGATCAGGGGAACGAAAACTAGGAAGCCATGACGCCACCGCGCATCGCCATGCTGGGATTCTCGATCGAGTGCAATAAATGGTCGCCGCCCACGACGCGCG
>JANNTF010000449.1:0-3648 GCA_031403455.1 Alphaproteobacteria bacterium
CTTCGACGGTCAGGCGCTGGCCGCTGCGCTCGAGACCGCGATGGGTGAGGCGCTGACGGAGGCGGCCTTCGCACGCCATGTCGAGGCCTGGGAGAAAGCGGCGGAGGCACATGCGGAGTCGCTCGCGCTGGCCGAGCGCTACGCGGCCTGGGCGACGCTCACCCCGGCCGGGCGGCACAAGCATGCGAGCGGCGTGATGTTTCGCACGCCGCGCAAGCTCGATCCGATGCAGCTCGTCCCCGTCGAGCGCATCGAGCGCCATGGCGTGACCATGATGCGCCTGCCGGAACATGATTGGCGCGAGCGCAATGGTTTCGAGCTGACCGATCCGGGCATGGATCTGACCCAGGCGCTGGATCAGATCAATTACTGCATCCTGTGTCATACGCAGGCGAAGGATTCCTGCTCGAAGGGACTCAAGGACCGCAAGACGGGCGCTTTCCAGAAGACGGTGTTCGGCGTCACGCTCGCGGGCTGTCCGCTCGAGGAGAAGATCAGCGAGATGCATACGCTGAAGGCGCAGGGCCACGCGCTGGGCGCGCTCGCGGTGATCGCGGTCGACAATCCGATGGTGGCGGCGACCGGACATCGCATCTGCAACGATTGCATGAAGGCCTGCATCTATCAGAAGCAGGAGCCGGTCGACATTCCGCAGGCCGAGACGCGCATCCTCAAGGACGTGCTCGCGTTGCCCTGGGGCTTCGAGATCTACTCGCTGCTGACGCGCTGGAATCCGCTCGATGTCCGGCGGCCGCTGCCCAGGCCCGACACCGGTCGCAAGGTGCTGATCGTCGGCCTCGGCCCGGCCGGGTACACGCTGGCGCATCACCTGATGAATGACGGGCACACCGTGATCGGTGTCGACGGGCTCAAGATCGAGCCGCTCGAGGCGACGCTCTGCGGTGTCGAGACCACGGGACGTCGCGTGGCCTTCGCGCCGGTGCGCGATCTCGCCGAGCTCACCGAGAATCTGGACGAGCGCGTGCTGGCCGGCTTCGGCGGCGTGGCCGAGTACGGCATCACGGTGCGCTGGGACAAGAATTTCCTGAAGCTGATCCGGCTGCTGCTCGAGCGGCGCACTCAATTCGCGATGTATGGCGGCGTGCGCTTCGGCGGCACGCTCACGCTCGACGATACCTGGACGCTCGGCTTCGATCATGTCGCGCTGTGCATGGGCGCCGGCAAGCCGACGGTCATCGACATGAAGAACGGGCTCGCGCGCGGCGTGCGCCAGGCCTCGGATTTCCTGATGGCGCTGCAACTCACCGGCGCGGCGAAGAAGGAGTCGATCGCCAATCTGCAGCTGCGCATGCCGATCCTGGTGATCGGCGGCGGCCTCACGGCGATCGACACCGCGACCGAGTCGCTCGCCTATTACGCGCGTCAGGTCGAGAAATTCCTGGCGCGTCACGAGCGCCTGGTCGCCGAACTCGGCCAGACGGCGACCGAAGCGGGCTGGACGCCGGAGGACCGCGAAGTCGCCGCCGAGTTCCTCGCCCATGGCCGCGCGATCGCGGCCGAACGTGCGCTGGCGGCGCGCGAAACCCGCGCGCCGCGGCTGCGCACGCTGCTGGAATCCTGGGGCGGCGCGACGATCGCCTATCGCCGCCGGCTGATCGATGCGCCGAGCTACACGCTCAACCACGAGGAAGTCGCCAAGGCGATGGAGGAGGGCGTGCGCTTCGCGGAAGGCCTCAGCCCGAGCGAGGTGGTGATCGACCGCTTCGGCCATGCCCAGGCGCTGCGGCTGACGCGCAAGAGCGATGCAGGCGAGGAGATCGTCGAGCTGCCGGCGCGCGCGATCCTGGTCGCCGCGGGCACCCAGCCCAACACCGTGCTGGCGCGCGAGGACGGCCGCATCAAGCTCGACGGGCGCTATTTCGAGGCGATCGACGAGACCGGCATGCGCATCGATCCGGAGCGCGCGATCTCCAAGCCGAAATCGGCGGACGTGCTGATGCATCGCGCCGGGGACGGCCGCTTCGTGAGCTTCTTCGGCGATCTCCACCCGTCCTTCTTCGGCAATGTCGTGAAGGCGATGGGCGGCGCGAAGCAGGGCTATCCCGTGGTGAGCCGGATGCTCGCCAAGCGGCCGGCGACGGAGATCACCGGTCGCGCGTTGATCGAGCGCCTCGACGAGGCATTGCGCGCGCGCGTCCATGCCGTGCAGCGCCTTACGCCCAACATCATCGAAGTGGTGGTTCGCGCGCCGCAGGCGGCGCGCCGGTTCAAGCCCGGCCAGTTCTATCGCTTGCAGAATTACGAGGCGCTCGCGCCGCGCATCGACGGCACCGTGCTCGGCATGGAAGGTCTGGCGATGACCGGCGCCTGGACGGATCCCGCGCGCGGCCTAGTGTCTGTGATCGTGCTCGAGATGGGCGGCTCGTCGGATCTCTGCGCGATCCTCAAGCCGGGCGAGCCGGTGATTCTGATGGGGCCGACCGGCGCTGCGACCGAGACGCCGGCGGGCGAGACCGTGGCGCTGGTCGGCGGCGGCCTGGGCAACGCGGTCCTGTTCTCGATCGGCCGCGCCTTGCGCGCGGCCGGGTCGCGGGTCGTCTACTTCGCCGGCTACAAGAAGATGCAGGATCGCTACAAGGTCGCGGAGATCGAGGCGGCGGCCGATGTCGTGATCTGGGCCTGCGACGAACACCCCGGTTTCGCGCCGACGCGCACTCGGGATCGCAGCTTCGTCGGCAACATCGTGGCGGCGATGCAGGCCTATGCCGAGGGAGCGCTGGGCGAGCCGTCGGTGAAGCTCGGCGACGTCGACCGCATCATCGCGATCGGGTCCGATCGCATGATGGCCGCGGTGGCGCGCGCGCGTCATGATGTGCTCAAGCCGCTGCTCAAGCCCGCGCATTGCGCGTTCGGCTCGATCAACTCGCCGATGCAATGCATGATGAAGGAGATCTGCGCGCAATGCCTGCAGCGTTGGGTCGATCCGGCGACGGGGCGGGAAACCGTCGTCTTCTCCTGTTTCAACCAGGACCAGCCGCTCGACCAGGTGGATTGGACGATGCTCAACGAGCGGCTGCGCCAGAATGCCCTCTCCGAGAAATTGACCGCGCGATGGATCGATCATTGTCTCAGACGCCTGTCACTGCGCCCCGAGATCGCCGCCGAGTAGCCGCGGCATTCGGCCTCGTGCTCGCGCTCTCGATGCCGGCGCCGGGCGCGGAGGTCGAGCGCCTCGCGCCCTATGTCGGGACGCGCTACGTCAACCCCGCGCTGGGATTCTCGCTCGATCTGCCGGGCCGGCTCGCGGCCTGCCAGCTGCCGGTCGAGCGTTGGCGCGAAGGCATCGTGATCGTGCTCGGCGCCGGCGCCAGCTGCGACGCGGTCCGCCGCGTGATCGGGTTCATCACCGTCTCGGGCGAACCCAACACGGAAGCCCTCGGCGACGTCGCGTCGCTCGCCGCGAGTCTGTGCGCGCATCCAAGCTCGGGCGTGGCGCGCGTCGAGCCGGCGCGCCGGCGCATCGCCGGGCTCGAGACTTTGTCCTGCCTGATGCAGGAAGAGACCGGCAGCGTGGTGCTCGAAGCCTTCGCGCAGCGCGCCACCTCGGGACCGCCGGCGACCTGGACCAATCTGCGCGTCAGTCTGATCGCGCGCGGCGATCGCTGGCTGGAGTTCACCGGTCTGTTC
>JANNTF010000450.1:0-1109 GCA_031403455.1 Alphaproteobacteria bacterium
TCACGGTGTGCAACATGTCGATCGAGGCGGGCGCGCGCGCGGGGCTGGTCGCACCCGATGAGACGACGTTCGCGTATCTCCAGGGCCGCCCGCGCGCGCCGTCGGGCGCCGCCTGGGCGCGTGCGCTGACGGCCTGGCGTCGCCTGCCCAGCGACGAGGGCGCGTATTTCGATCGCGAGGTCGCGCTCGATGGCGCGTCGATCGCGCCAATGGTGACCTGGGGCACGAGTCCGGAAGACGCGCTGCCGATCACGGCGTGCGTGCCGGACACCAAGCCGCAGGCGCTGACCTATATGGGCCTCGCTGCGGGAACCAAGCTGACGGAGATCGCCGTCGATCGCGTGTTCATCGGCAGTTGCACCAATGCGCGCATCGAGGATCTGCGCGCGGCGGCGGCGATCGCGAAGGGCCGCAAGGCCAAGGTACCGGCGCTCGTGGTGCCGGGTTCGGGTCTGGTGAAGCAGCAGGCCGAGGCGGAAGGGCTCGACCGCGTGTTCGCCGCCGCGGGATTCGAGTGGCGGCATGCCGGCTGCTCGATGAGCGTCGGCATCAACGGCGAGATCGGCAAGCCGCAGGAGCGTATCGCCTCGACGTCGAACCGCAATTTCGAGGGCCGGCAGGGCAAGGGCGTGCGCACGCATCTGATGAGCCCGCCGATGGCCGTCGCCGCGGCCGTGACCGGTCGTCTCGCCGATGTGCGCGAGATGATGTGAGGAGATGGCGATGGAACGCTTCGATCGTGTGACGGCCGTCGCCGCACCCTACGACCCGGTCAATGTCGACACCGACCAGATCCTGCCGGCGCGCTTCCTCAAGATGCCGCGCGGGCAGGGCAAGCATTACGGCGGTTTCCTGTTCCATGATCTGCGCCATCACGATGATGGCGGCCTGCGCGGCGATTTCGTCCTCGATCAGCCGCGCTACCGGGGCGCGCGGATCTTCGTCGGCAACCGGAATTTCGCCTGCGGCTCGTCGCGCGAAGGAGCCGTCTATGCGTTCCACGACGCCGGGTTTCGCGCGGTGATCGCGCCGTCCTTCAGCGATATCTTCTTCAACAATTGTCTGAAGAACGGCATCGTGCCGGTGCGGCTGGACGAACGGATCTGCAC
>JANNTF010000451.1:0-10437 GCA_031403455.1 Alphaproteobacteria bacterium
CCCGACAGGCGCGTCGAACCACGGTCGCAAGCAAACAGGAACTGCATCAGATCGTTTGAGCCGACGGAAATGAAGTCCACGCGATCGAGCAACGCCGGCATCTGCCAGAACAAGGCTGGTACCTCCAGCATCGTGCCGACCTTGATCTCGCTCGGCGGCACCTCACCGCGCTTCTTGAGGCGCACCATTTCGCGGCCCAAGAGATCGAGCGCCGCGTCGAACTCGGACACGTCGGCGATCATCGGGAACATCACGTCGAGACGCCGTCCGGTCGATGCCTTCAACAATGCGCGCAGTTGTTGCCGCAGCAGCATCGGTCGATCGAGCGCGATGCGGATCGCCCGCCATCCCATCGCTGGATTCTCGTCCTCGGCCGGTTCGAGATATGGCAAGCGCTTGTCGCCCCCGACATCGAGGGTCCGAAAGACGACGGGCCGGGCGCCGGAACGCGCATAGACCTCGCGATAGAATTCGACCTGCGCGGGAACGTCGGGAAAGGTCGACCGCACCATGAACGGGATTTCCGTGCGGTAGAGCCCGACGCCTGTCGCGCCAGTCGACTCGAGATGGCTCAGATCGATCAGCAACCCGGCATTGATCAGCAATTCGATCGCAACGCCGTCGCGAGTGGTCGCCGGCAGGTAGCGGATCTGGGCGTATTGCGCCTGCCGCGCGACACGCGCGTCGATGGCGATCGTGAAAGCCTCACGCTCGTCTTCGCTCGGGCGCAGGACGACGACACCGTGCTCGCCATCCACGATGATCGGCTCGTCGGGCACGGCGTGCGCCAGCAGATCCTTGACGCGCCCGACCATCGGCAAGCCGAGAGCCCGCGCAACGATCGCGACATGCGCCGTCGGCGATCCCTCCTCGAGCACCAGCGCGCGCAGCTGCGCGCGGTCGTAATCGAGGAGCTCGGCCGGTCCCATGTTGCGGGCGACGAGCACGGCATCCGGATGCAGCGTACCGGTCTGCGCCGCCGTACGATCACCCGTGAGGTGACGCAGGAGCCGGTTGGCGAGATCCTCGAGATCCGAGAGTCGCTCGCGCAGATAGGGATCCGTGACCTGGTTCATGCGCGCGCGCGTATCGTCCTGCACCCGTTGAACGGCGGCTTCCGCAGTCAGGCCGGTATTGATCGCCTCGACGATCCGAGCGAGCCAACCACGGTCTTCCGCGAACATCCGGTAGGTCTCGAGGATCTCGCGATGCTCGCCGGCGTGGCCGAGATCGGCGCGCTGCAGCAGATCGTCGATCGCGCTATGCATCCCTTCGACGGCGGCATCCAGCCGGACGCGCTCGCTCGCCGGATCTTCGGCCACCATCTGACGAATGGTGATGCGCGGCTGATGGAGGACGACGCGCCCGATCGCCAAGCCTTCATTGAGCTTGAGACCATCCAGTCGTTGGGGGAGCTGGGTAGCCGTCTCAATCGCCGTCTCGGTGCTGCCGAACAACACATCGCTGGCTGCGAGCTCGGCGAGCACCATCGCGATCGTCTGCAGCGCCTCGATCTCCTCCTCGTCATATTCCCGAAAGCTGCGGTTCTGAACGACGAGCACGCCGAGGACGCGCCCGCCCCGCAGGATCGGAACGCCCATCAGCGAGTGGAAGATCTCCTCACCGGTCTCGGGCTTGTAGGCGAAATTCGGATGCGACTGCGCGTCGGCCAGCGCCAGCGGGTGCGCGTGCGCGGCGATGTCCCCGACGAGACCCTCGCCGATCGCCAGCCGCGTCTTGTGAACAGCCTCCTGCTTGAGTCCTTCGGTCGCGAAGAGCTCAAGCACGTCGCCGGGTCGTGCCATGTAGATGGAGCAGACTTCGGCCACCATGTCGGCCGCGATGATGCGGACGGTCTGGTTCAACCGCTCCTGGCCCGTCACATCTCCGGCCATCAGATCGCGAAGCCGCTTGAGCAGGCGGCGTGAACCGCCGGGGCCCAAGCTGGCTTGACTCATTCGGCGGCTCCGCGCGCCGGCGCCGCCGCGTTGGAACGCGCCACAAGGCCGGCGATGGCCTGATCGAGCAGCTCTTCGACGATCGCGCGTGTCGATTGCTCGCGCGTCACCAGCCCGACCGATTGTCCCGCCATCAGCGATCCGCGCTCGACGTCGCCGTCGATCACAGCGCGGCGCAACGCGCCCGCCCAGAAATGCTCGATGGCAAGTTGTGCTTCCTCGCGCGTCAACTCGCCCTGGTCGAAACGCGCGATGACGGCACGCTGCGCCGTCACGAACATCTCGGTGCCGCTATTCGCCAGCGCGCGGACGGGGATCACCGGAAAGCGCGGGTCGATTTGCATGGAGGGCACGGCGTCACGCGACGCCGCACGAATGAAGGCCTGCTTGAAGCGGGGATGCGCGATCGATTCACGTGCGCAGACAAATCGGGTACCGAGTTGCACACCCGCAGCGCCCATCTCGAGGAAAGCCAGGATCGCCTCACCGCGACCGATGCCCCCGGCGACGAAGACCGGAACTTCGTGCACATGGGGCAGAATTTCCTGCGCGAGAACCGCCGTCGACACCGCTCCGATGTGACCACCGGCCTCGCTGCCTTCGATGATCAGCGCGTCGACGCCGGACCGCACCAGCTTCCTGGCGATCGCCAGCGCCGGAGCGAATGCGATCACGCGGGCGCTGCTTGCCTTCAGCAGCTGGAACGAATCTGCGGGCGGCATGCCTCCCGCCAGCACGACGTAGCCAACTTGCTCGTCGATACAGACCTGCGCCAGGGCAGTCAGGCGCGGATGCATGACGATCAGGTTGACGCCGAATGGCCGCGTCGTCAGCGCCTTGGTCGCCCGGATCTCCTCGCGCAACGTGTCCGGCTCCATCGATCCGCACGCGATGACACCGAACCCGCCCGCGTTCGAGATGGCCGCGACCAGAGTGCGCTCCGATACCCATGTCATGGCGCCGCCCATGATCGCGACGTCGACGCCGAGGAACGCGCAGCCACGCAGCCAGAGTCGATCGAGTCGGTCGCGGGCAGCGGATCGCGTCACTGCTTGTCCAACCCGTAGGCCGTGTGCAGCGCCCGCAGCGCAAGCTCGAGATATTGCTCGTCGATGAGCACGCTGATCTTGATCTCCGAGGTAGAGATCACCTGGATGTTGATGCCCTTCTCCGCCAGCGTCCGGAACATCGTGAGCGCGACCCCGGCGTAGGAGCGCATGCCGACTCCGATGACGGAGATCTTCACGACATTAGGATCGGCGATCAGGCCCTGATAGCCGACAAGGGACACGGCCTGTTTCAGCAGTTTCGTCGCACGCTCGACATCGGCCTTGCCGACCGTAAACGTCATATCGGTCGTCTTCCCGTCATCCGAGGACGATTGCACGATCATGTCGACGTTCACGCTGGCGTCTGCGAGCGGGCCGAAAATGGCCGCGGCGATACCCGGCCGATCGGCAACTTTCGTAAGCGTCACCTTCGCCTCGTCGCGCGAATAGGCGATGCCACTGACGATCTGCTTCTCCACGATCTCGTCCTCGTCGACAACAAGCGTACCGGGCGTGTCCTCGAAGCTCGAAAGGACCTGCACGCGCACGCGATGGTTCATGGCGAGCTCGACCGAGCGCGACTGCAGGACCTTCGCCCCCAGCGACGCCATTTCGAGCATTTCCTCGTAGGTGATCTTATCGAGCTTCCGCGCCTTCGTAACGATCCGCGGATCGCAGGTATAGACGCCGTCCACGTCGGTATAGATGTCGCAACGATCGGCATCGAGCGCCGCCGCCAGCGCCACGGCCGAGGTATCGGACCCGCCCCGACCCAACGTGGTGATCCTGTGGTCGGGGCCGATGCCCTGAAAACCCGAGACGACGGCCACCTGCTTGCTCTCGCCAAACCGGCGCCGGATCTCGGTTGCGTCGATATTCAGAATGCGCGCTTTGCCATGGGCCGCATCCGACATGACCGGAATCTGCCAGCCCTGCCACGAACGCGCATTCACTCCGATCTCCTGCAACGCCAGCGCGACCAAGCCGCTGGTGACCTGCTCGCCCGTGGCAACCACCGAATCGTATTCCCGCGCATCATGCAGCGGTGCGATCTGATTGACCCAAGCGACGAGTTGGTTGGTCACACCGGACATCGCCGATACGACCACGGCAACCTCATGTCCTGCATCGACATCCCGTTTGACGCGGCGCGCGACATTCCTGATGCGATCAACATCGGCAACCGACGTGCCACCGAATTTCATCACGATTCGCGCCATGGCTTCTGCGTAACCCGAAATGAGACGTCGCCGCCATCCGCGGCTGACTAAAAAACGCCACAGGCCAGTTGCCGAGCGCCGGAACCCATTCATATTTTCTGGGGCGCGTGCACGCAAGCGGCGCACTGTTAGGCTTGCACTCACTTTCGCCTGATCCACTCCAGCCCTGCCACGGCCCGTTCCATGACCGACATGCCTTCACCCTCCGGCGCGACGACGGTTGACCCCGCTGAGATCGCGCGTTTCGAGGCCATGGCGGGCGAATGGTGGGATCCGCGCGGCAAGTTCCGGCCGCTCCACAAAATCAATCCGGTCCGTCTGGCGTGGATTCGCGATCGGCTGGGGCGTCAGTTCGGCATCGATTCAACGGGGCTGCGCCCATTCACCGGGCTACGGGTTCTCGATATCGGATGCGGAGGCGGACTCGTCGCGGAGCCGATGGCGCGACTCGGGGCTGAAATCGTCGCCATCGACGCGTCGGCCCTGAACATCGAGATCGCGAGAACGCATGCCCGCCAAAGCGCGCTCGCGATCGATTACCGCTGCGCCACCGCCGAAGCCCTGGTTGAGTTGGGCGAAAAATTCGACGTCGTCCTGAGCCTGGAAGTGGTCGAGCATGTCGCCAACGTCGATGGCTTCCTCGCCGCGTGTGCGGCTCTGGTGAAGCCCGGTGGAACGCTGATCGTGACCACCATCAATCGCACGCCGCAGGCCTTTGCGCTCGCCATCGTCGGCGCCGAATACATTCTGCGCTGGCTGCCGCGCGGCACCCACCAATGGAGCAAATTCGTCCGCCCGGCAGAGATCGCCGCCGCGCTGCGCAAGACCGGCATGACGTTGCGCGATCTCGCGGGCATGAGCTTCAATCCGCTCGCTGACACTTGGCGGATCTCGCACGATCTCGGCGTCAATTACATCGCGGTCGCCACGCGCTGAACGCGTCAGCTATCGCCGCGCCGAACCCATGGAATGCGTGCGAACTCCACGCCCTCCTCGGCGAGCGACGCCGCCTCCTTGTCGCTGGTTTCGCCGTAGATGCTGCGCTTCTCCACCTCGCCATAATGGATCTTGCGCGCTTCCTCGGCGAAGTTCTCGCCGACATTGTCCGCATTGGCCTCGACCTGTTTACGCAACTCGCCGAGTTGCTCCATCAACGCGGCAAGCTTCGACGCATCGGGATGAGTCGCGTAGGCCTTCGCCGGCACCGCCGTATTCTGACTGCGTGTTCCCGCGATCGCCGGGGCGCTCAGCGCCCTCTTCACCTTCTGCGATCCACAGATTGAACAGCTCAGAAGCTTGCGCTTGGCCTGGCGCTCGAAAGTTGCAGCGTCCTTGAACCAAGCTTCGAAACTATGGTCGCGCTCGCAGCAGAGATCATAAGCAATCATATCGGGACAAGAGTTGGATCTGTCACTCCATGAAAGCAAGTGCTAACGCCAGACCCCATGCCGACACCGTCGCAAGGTCCTGACTCCCCCTCGATCTGGGTCGAGCGCTTCGCCGATCTGATCGCGCCCGGCTTGGTGTTGGACCTGGCGGCGGGTAATGGCCGGCACACCAGTCTGATGAGATGTCGGGGCCATCACGTGGTTGCGGTCGATCGCAACGTGGCGGCGCTGCATGCCTTGCGCGACCCGGGCGTCACCATCGTCGAGACAGATCTCGAAGCCGCGGCGGCGTGGCCGCTCGGGACCCAGCGCTTCGCCGGGGTGATCGTGACCAATTATCTCCACCGGCCGCTGTTTCCCGCGATCGTCGGTGCAGTCGATGCCGGCGGCGTTCTCATCTACGAGACCTTTGCCGCCGGCAACGAGCGCCTCGGACAGCCACGCAACCCAGCGTTTCTCTTGCAGCCTGGAGAGTTGCTCGATGCCGTGCGCGGCGCCCTGCGCGTCATCGCCTACGAGGATTGCGAAGTCGCGGCGCCAAGGCCAGCGATGGTCCAGCGCATCGTGGCGCGCGCGGCGGATTAGGCTCCCAATAGCGCATCGAGCCCACCGGCCCGGTCGAGCGCATGAATGTCGTCGCACCCCCCGATATGGCGGCCGGCAATGAAGATCTGCGGCACGCTGGTGCGGCCGTTGGTGCGCTTGACCATCTCGTCCCGGAAAGCCGAGTCGACCATGATGTCGTATTCGACGAACTCCACGCCCTTCTTAGCGAGTAGCGACTTCGCGCGCGCGCAGTAGCCGCAGAACGGACTGGTGTAGATCTCGATTTTCGCGGTCATGACGATGCAACCATAGAATCGCCCATCGAAACTGGCCAGAGCTTAGACGCGCATCAATCGACGGCCGGTCGAACGACTCGCGCCAATGTCAGCGCGTCGACCTGGCGCGCACCTGCATGCAGCAGGGTTCGTGCGCAGGCGTCCAGCGTCGCGCCTGTGGTTAATACGTCGTCGATTACGAGAATTCGCATTCCGGCGGCGCGTGCCCGATACCGCCGCGCGAGGGCGAAAGCGCCGCTCACATTCTGCCGCCGCGCGGTGGGGCCGAGTTCGCCCTGTGACGGGGTACGACGACGACGGATGAGCATGTCCGCAATGAATGGTCGGTCGGTGGCATACGCGACCAGTCGCGCGAGAATCGCGGATTGGTTGTAACGGCGCCAGGCCAGACGGGTCCAATGCAGCGGGACCGGCACGATCAGATCGGCGTCTGCAAGCAGTTCCGCCCCCGCAGCCGTCAGCCATTGGGCGAAGCACGGGGCCGCATGCAACCGATCGGCGTGCTTGAAGCCGAGCACCAACGACCGGCTGTGCTCGTCATAGCGCAGGGCCGCACGCATCCGCGCCACCACCGGCACGGCATCCGTACAGGGAATGCAGCGTCGCGCCGTCTCCGATGCGATCTCCAGCGGTGTGCCGCAGCACACGCAGACCGGCGCCGCGATCCATCCAATGCGTTGCCAGCAGCCTGAACACAAACCAGCCGTCGCAATCGGCTCGCTGCACGCCAGGCAAAGCTGCGGCAAGACAGCGTCCAACATCGCGTCTCGGACGGCTCCAAACATCGTTCCCTCCCGCGCCAATGGGAGAACGCCGCGCGGGCAGCGTCAATGTGGCCGATGGATTGCGTCCATGATGCCGAACGGGCTAAGCCTCGTGCGTTATGCCCTCCCCCGTCGCCGTCTTCGATCGCCATGCCGTGCGCTTGCATCGCGAGCGCGCAGCGCGGGGCTTCGGTCCATTCGACTTTCTCCATCGTGCCGGGGCCGAGCGGCTGTCGGACCGGCTTGCCGACATGACGGGCAGGTTTCCACTGGCTTTGGAGATCGGCATGCATGGCGACGTGCTGCGCTCGGCCATTGCGGGGATCGGCGGCATCGCAACGCTGGTCGGCGTCGACCTGGCCGCGGGATTCGCCGCGCGGGCGACGCACCCCTGCGCGGTGGCCGACGAGGAGTTTCTGCCGTTCGGCGATGGCCGCTTCGACCTGGTGCTGAGCAATCTCAGCCTGCACTGGGTGAACGACTTGCCCGGCGCTCTCATCCAGATGCGAAACTGCCTGCGGCCTGATGGGCTGCTGCTGGTCTCGCTGCTCGGCGGCCCGACACTGGGCGAGTTGCGCACGTGTCTCATCGAGGCTGAGGCGGCGCTTGTCGGTGGCGCCAGCCCGCGCGTGTCGCCCTTCGTCGACATGCGCGACGCAGGATCCCTGCTGCAGCGTGCGGGATTCGCGCTGCCCGTGGTCGACTCGGACGTGCTCACCGTCACCTACGCCGACGCGTTCGCCCTGATGCGCGATCTGCGCGGCATGGGTGAGGCCAATGCCGTCGCCGCGCGACCGCGACACTTCACACGACGTTCGATCCTGCTGCGCGCCGCCGACCTCTACGCGCAGCGCTACGCCACCGCAGACGGACGAATCTTCACGACTTTCGACATCGTGACACTGACGGCCTGGGCGCCATCGGCGACGCAGCAAAAGCCCCTCAAGCCCGGCAGCGCCGGCGCACGCCTTGCCGATGCGCTGGAGACACGCGAACGCTCGGCGGGAGAAAAGGCCGGGACTCGCGGCTGAGTTCGGACTCGAGCCTCCGCTCTCAGCGGACGATGTCCAGCTTCACCGGCACACGGCCCGAGTTGAGCATGTCGAGTTCGCTCGCCACGCCGCGGCTGACATCGATGATCACCGTCCGCCGCGGCGCCATCCGATCGTTGATCGTGACGACCGCCGATTTGTTGTTGCGCAGGTTTGTGACACGCACGACCGTGCCAAACGGCAGCGTGCGATGCGCAGCCGTCATCTTGGTCTCATCGAATACTTGGTTGCCGGCCGTCGTGCGTCCGTTGAATCGCGGCCCGCCATACCACAGCGCGCTACCGCGCATCCGGTGCTTGCCAGCCTGCGCGCGCTTGCCGCTCTTCTTGCTGAGGGACGGCGTGGCGCTCTGTGCCTCGGCTTGCGTCGGTACGAAATTCACGCCCATCGCCAAGCCACACGCCAACAGCGCAACCAAAAACTTACGCATCGTCACTCTCTCCATTTTGATCATCTCGCTGTCGCGTGTCCTGCGGCGGCGACGGCAGCGTGACACTCGCCCCGTTACGCTTCAACCGCAGGCTCCAATTCAGAGGAAGTCGCGCAACATTGCGATCAACGGCAGATCCGCGGGCGGCATCGCGTAGTCGGAGAGTCGGACCGGCCGGACCCACGCGAGCGTCTGTCCTTCGCGCGGTTGGGGAATGCCCCGCCAGCGGCGACAGAGGTACAAAGGCATCAGCAGATGGAACTCGGCGTAGCGGTGCGACGCGAAGGTGAAGGGTGCAAGACACGCCGTCGCGATGTCGATGCCCAATTCCTCGAGGAGTTCGCGCGCCAGCGCCGCTTCGGGTGTCTCGCCCGGCTTCACCTTGCCGCCCGGAAACTCCCACAGCCCGGCCATCGACCGTCCCGCGGGACGTTGCGCGATGAGCACACGACCATCGTCGTCCACCAGCGCCGCCGCGGCGACGAGGAGCGTGGTGACGGTGTCGGTCGCCGTCCCGCTCCAACCGGCAGGAGTCTCGCCGCTGCACCCTTCAGCTGCGATAGCTGCCATTGATGTCCACGTAGCCATGCGTCAGGTCGCACGTCCAAACCTCGGCGCGCCCACGCCCGACACCGACATCCGCTTCGATCAGGATGTCGCGGCCAGCCATGTGGCGCGCAACTGGCTTTTCATCGTAGCCAGGCACGGGGTCGCCGCGATGCGCGATGGTGACGCCGCCGATTGCGACCGACGTGCGATCGCGATTGGCCTTCTGACCGCTCTTTCCGATCGCCATGACGACACGACCCCAATTGGCGTCGCCCGCGGCAATCGCGGTCTTCACGAGCGGAGAATTCGCGACGGCGAGCGCAATCCCGCGCGCGGACGCCGCGGAGGCGGCGCCACTGATCTTGATGGTGACGAATTTCTGCGCGCCTTCGCCGTCCTTCGCCACCAGCTGGGCGAGCTCGATCATCAAGGCTTCGAGCTGGGCGCGAAACGGCGCGAGCGCGCGAGCGCCAGCGGCGTGGATCGCGACATGCTTGGCCTGGCCTGTGGCGGCGAGCAGCACCGTGTCGGAAGTCGAGGTATCGCCATCGACCGTCATGCAGTTGAACGACTTCTCCGACGCGTCGCGCAGCAGGCTGCGCAACACGCGCGCGGGCAGCTTCGCATCCGTGAACACATAGCCGAGCATGGTAGCCATGTCCGGCGCGATCATGCCGGATCCCTTGCAGAATCCGATGATGGTGACGTCCGTCCTTCCGATCCGAGCCACGCGACGGGCAGCCTTTGGAAACGTATCCGTGGTCATGATCGCCCGCACCGCGCGCGACGTCGCCCCGGCATCGAGTGCGGTCACGAGCCCGGGCAGACTTGCCTCGATCTTGCCGACGGGCAGCTTCACCCCGATGACGCCGGTCGACGAGATGAACACCTCCTCGGGGCTGCATTTGAGGAGCCGCGCCGTCGTCTTGGCCGTGCGCTCCACGGCTCGCATCCCGTCTCGCCCGGTGAATGTATTGGCGTTACCCGCGTTGACGACGATCGCGCGCGCCCGACCCTTCTTGGCCTGGCTGCGGCACCACAATACGGGCGCCGAGCACATGCTGTTGCGCGTCGTCACCGCGGCGATGGTGGACCCCGGTGCCAGCTCCGCCAGCATCAGATCATCGCGGCCTTGGTAGCGCATACCCGTGCATCCCGCCGCGAAGCGCAACCCCGGAAGGGCTG
>JANNTF010000452.1:0-1133 GCA_031403455.1 Alphaproteobacteria bacterium
TGCTCAATCCCGAGGCGCTGCGTCGCGCACCGAGCTGAGGAGACTCGTCATGTCCAAGCGAAGCCTTGCCCTGAAGAAGCGCCTGCGCGACGGCGAGACGACGATCGGCGGCTGGCTGTCGATCCCGAACCTCAACATCGCCGAGATCCTCGCCGGCACCGGTTTCGACTGGATCCTGATCGATGCGGAGCACGGCCCCTTCGGCTTGGAAGGACTGCAGATCGTGCTGGCGGCCTTCAACGGCTCGAAGACGGTGCCGATCGTGCGTGTGCCATGGAACGACGCCGTCCGGATCAAGCAGATCCTCGATCTCGGCGCCGACGGCGTCCTCGTCCCGATGGTCAATTCGCCGGCGGAAGCGAAGGCCGCCGTCTCGGCGTGCAGATACCCGCCCGAGGGCACGCGCGGCTTCGGCCCGCGCCGGGCCTCCGATTACGGCCGCAGCACGGATGCCTATGTCGCGCAGGCCAATGACGGCACGATCGTCATGCTGCAGATCGAGCATGTGCAGGCAGTCGAGCAGATCGATGCGATCCTCAAAGTCCCGGGCATCGACGTGATCTGCCTCGGCCCGACCGATCTGTCGGGCTCGGCCGGCGTGCTGCGGCAGTTCGACCATCCCATTGTCGTCGCCGCGGTCGACAAGGTGATCGCGCGGGCACGCGCCAAGGGCATCCCGGTCTGCGCGGGCATCGCTTTCCCGCCTGAGGTCATGCGCGACTGGGTCGCCAAAGGCGCGAATTTCGTGCTGGCGATGGAGGATTCGACGTTGCTCCGCCAAGGCGCGAGCCACGCACTGGCGCAGATGCGCGGCGAACTCGCCGCCGCCAAACGCAAGGCGCGGAGCACCAAGCGGCGCTGAGGGCCGGAGCACCAAATGACCGAGAGAGATCACGCCATGAAGCTCGGAATGTTCATGATGCCGCTGCATCCCGTCGACCGCGACATGACGCGGGCGCTCAAGGAGGATCTCGCGACCATCATCCATGCCGACAAGATCGGTTTCGACGAGGTGTGGGTCGGCGAGCACGCGTCCTGCCTCACCGAACCGATTGCCAATCCGCTGATCTTCCTCGCCGCGGCGATCCATCAGACCAAGCGCATCAAGCTCGGTACCGGCGTGCTCAACCTGC
>JANNTF010000453.1:0-4890 GCA_031403455.1 Alphaproteobacteria bacterium
TGTGTAGCTTCCGCGCATGGCCGTCCAAAATCCGAGCGCGCCGAGTGCGAAGTCCTTCGTTGATCCGCAAACCCTGATGCGGATTCGCAACCTGGAACTGCGCGCGCGTGTCGTGGTGCAGGGCTTCTGGAACGGCATGCACCGCAGTCCGTATCACGGCTTCTCTGTCGAGTTCACCGAGTATCGCCAATACACGCCGGGCGATGATCCGAAGTATGTGGACTGTAAATTGTTCGCGCGCAGCGACCGTTACTTCCTGAAAAAATTCGAGGACGAGACGAACCTGCGCTGCCAGTTGCTCGTGGATGCGAGCCGCTCGATGGGCTACGGCTCGGGCGCTTACACGAAGTCCGATTACGCGAACACGTTGGCCGCGACGCTGGCCTACTTCCTCTCCAAGCAAGGTGATGCCGTAGGCCTGCTGACCTTCGACGAGAAGGTGCGCGACTATCTGCCGGCGCGGTCCTGGCGGTTTGTGGTGGCGTAGCAAATGTCTTCTTTGTGCGGCGCCGCGATCGCCGGGAAGCGCCGCTGCAGGACGCCGACCATTTCCGCCGTGTCGTCGACCGAGAGCGTCGTCTGAGTCACATAGGCCAGCCGCTCGCGATCGGGGGGTGCGAGACGCGCCACATCGGCCTCGGTTTCCACCAGCGACGTGGCGTCGACCGGCAACTGCCCCATCGTACCGACGACTTCGGGATGTCCGGCATGACCGATCAGCACGATGTGCCGGCCGGCGGCGAAGTGATTCTCGGCTTCGCTGTGGACCTTGCTGACCAGCGGGCAGGTCGCATCGACATAGATCATGTCGCGCCGGCGCGCCTCGGCGGGAACGGATTTCGGCACGCCATGGGCGGAAAAGATCACGGGCCGATCGGTCGGCACCTCGTCGAGTTCGTCGACGAAGATCGCGCCACGCGCTTCCAGTGTTTCGACGACGACCCGGTTGTGCACGATCTCGTGGCGTACATAGACCGGCGCGCCCCATTTCTCGATCGCGCGTTCGACGATCAGGATCGCGCGATCGACGCCGGCGCAGAAGCCGCGCGGCGCGGCGAGGAGGATCTTCAGATCGGGCTTGGGAGCGAGGGTCATCGTGGCTGTAAAACGCCCGGAAAACTTGAGGATTCGAGAAGCATTGTCTAGTGTCTCTGGCGTTTCGGCCGCGAAGCTACTCTGCCTCGCGCGCCCGAAGCAAAGCCTGTCCAGCTCTCGAACCCATCTCGAGCTTGAGCGATCTACTCCGGAGTCGTGCCCATGACTGAACCCGTCGTCGCTCAGAAGGCGCCCTATGGCGTCGCCGTCGAAGCCGGCAAGAAGTATTTCTGGTGCGCCTGCGGTCGGTCGAAGAAGCAGCCCTTCTGCGACGGGACGCATACCGGCACGGGCCTCTCGCCGTTGCCCTACGACGCAGTGGAGAGCAAGACGCTGTGGTTCTGTGGCTGCAAGGCGACGGCATCCAAGCCGCTATGCGACGGCGCGCATAAGAAGCTGTGAGCACGCGCGTCGCGGCCGCGCTCGCTGCGGCACTTCTGCTCAGCGGATGCGGTTGGCTCGGGATCGCGGAGGCGACCAATCCGCGATCGATCTGTCCGCAAGGCTTGATCCTCGCGGACGCCGGCGAGATGACGATCTTTCGCGATGCCGCGGGCCGCGATCTGACCGATGTGGTGGTGCAGGCCCGCATCGCCGACGTCGTTGTCGAGTGCAAGCCCGAGCGGCGGGTCGTCAATGTCGATCTCCAGGTTGCGATCGCGGCCGAGCGTGGGCCAGCCAATCGCAGCGGCAAACAATCCATCGGCTATTTCGTCGCGATCGTCGATCCGCAGGGCAAGGTGATCACGCGCCAGGCCTTCACGATGGATTTCGAGTGGCCCGAGAACCGCGTTCGCGTCGGCAAGATCGATGAACTCGCGCCGCGCATTCCGGTCACCGAACCCGAGCGTGCGCCCGAATATCGGATCTGGGTCGGGCTGCAATTGACCGAAGACCAACTCGCCTGGAACCGCCGCAACAAGCCGCCGCAGTGAACGTCGCAACCAGCGCGTCAGCGACGCGCGATTGACTTGCCCGCGTCGACGGGTACATTGCCTACAACTGCCGCGCCGCGGGAGAGATCGGAGATTCGTTCCTCGGAACGGATGAGCCGGCGCCGAAGGAGCAACCGCCCCGGAAACTCTCAGGCAAAAAGGACCGCGGGGCGCGGAGACTCTGGAAAGTAGGTCAGGCTCGCAAGAGCTCGGCCTCACCGAAGATGTAAGCGAACGCGCCCGTGCCGGGCATGTTGGTGAATCTTTCAGGTCCAAGGACAGAGGGGGCGCGGTCGCCGAACCTGCGTGAAGCGGGCCGGCGCGCGCATGCTGTCCCGAGGATCCCATGGCCGATAGCCCCACAATGCCGCCGCAGGTCACGCCGCTGAACGCGCTGCATCGTGAGCTCGGCGCGAAAATGGTGCCGTTCGCCGGCTACGACATGCCCGTGCAATACCCCGCCGGTGTCCTCGCCGAGCATAACCACACACGTGCGGCGGCGGGATTGTTCGACGTCTCGCATATGGGCCAGGTGCGCCTCGACGGCGCGGGCGCGGCAGTCGCCCTGGAGACTCTCGTCCCCGCGGACATCGTCAATCTCGGCATCGGCAAGACGCGCTACACCCAGTTCACCGATGCGCAGGGCGGCATCCTCGATGATCTGATGGTCACCAATGCAGGCGATCACCTGTTCCTGGTCGTCAACGCCGCCTGCAAGACTCAGGATATTTCCCACATGCGCGCGCATTTGCGCGGCGTGACGCTGACCGAACTCGACGACCGCGCGCTGCTCGCGCTGCAGGGCCCGCGCGCGATCGATGTGATGCTGCGTCTCGCGCCTGCGGTCGGCACGATGAAATTCATGAACTTCGGTACGGCGACCATCGCTGGCATGACCGTGTGGCTCACGCGCTCGGGCTATACGGGCGAGGACGGGTTCGAGATTTCGGTCGCCGGCGCCGAGTGCGAGCGCCTGGCGCGCTTGCTGCTCGACCAGCCCGACGTGAAGCCGATCGGCCTGGGCGCGCGCGACTCGCTGCGGCTCGAGGCGGGCTTGTGTCTCTACGGCCACGACATCGATACGACGACATCGCCGGTGGAGGCGGATCTCGTGTGGTCGATCCAGAAGCGGCGCCGCGAGGGCGGTGGGTTTCCCGGCGCCGCGCGCGTGCAGGCGGAGCTGAATACCGGCCCGAGGCGCAAGCGCGTCGGCATCCTGCCCGACGGCAAGGCGCCCGCGCGTGAGCACACGGAGGTCACGGATGCGGCTGGCCGCAGGATCGGTGAGGTCACCTCGGGTGGCTTCGGCCCCACGGTCGGCGGCCCGATCGCGATGGGCTATGTCGATACCGCTTTCGCGACGGCCGGTACGCAGGTCCAGCTCGTGGTGCGCGGCGTGCCGCGGCCGGCCAGGATCGTCGCCCTGCCGTTCACGCCGCATCGATATTTCAGATTGTGAGATCAGGGAGAGTCAGATGGCCGAGCTTCGCTTTACCAAGGAACATGAATGGGTCCGCGTCGACGGCGATGTCGGCACCTGCGGCATCTCCGACTACGCGCAATCGCAGCTCGGCGACGTCGTGTTCGTCGAATTGCCGGCGGTCGGCAAGACGGTGAAGCGTGGTGGAGAGGCCGCTGTCGTCGAATCGGTGAAAGCGGCGAGCGAGGTCTACGCACCCGTCTCCGGTGACATCGTCGAATCGAACGCCGCGCTCCCGGACAATCCGGCGCAGATCAATCTATCGCCGATGGGCGAGGGCTGGTTCATGAAGATCAAGCTCTCGAACAAGGCCGAGCTCGCCGAGTTGATGGATGAGGCGGCGTACAAGGCCTATCTCGGCACGCTGTCGTGAGGAGCTGAACTCAACATGCGCTATCTGCCGCACACGGACGCCGATCGTCGCGCCATGCTCGCGACCATCGGCGTTCCCTCCGTCGATGCATTGTTTAGCGATGTGCCCGCTTCGGCGCGCCTCGATCGGCCGATCGCCGGATTGACATCGACGATGGGCGAGCTCGAGGTCGAACGCCACGTCGCCGCGCTGGCCGCGAAGAATCGGCCGGCCGGGTCGATGGCAAGCTTCATCGGCGCCGGCGCCTATCGCCATCATGTGCCGGCATCGGTGGATCATCTCATCCAGCGCGGCGAGTTCCTGACCTCCTACACGCCCTACCAGCCCGAAGTGTCGCAGGGCACGCTGCAGTACCTCTTCGAATTCCAGACGCAGGTTGCGTTGATCACCGGCATGGAAGTCGCCAATGCCTCGATGTACGACGGCGCCACCTCGACCGTCGAAGCCGTGATGATGGCCAACCGCGTCACCAAACGTGGCCGCGCCGTGCTCTCGGGTGGCTTGCATCCGCATTATCGTGACGTGATCGAGACTCACGCACATTTCGGCGGGTTCAAGGCCGTTGGCGCCGCGCCGCAGCCGGGGCGCAGCGAGGATCTCGCCGCGCTGATCGATGCCGACACCTCCTGCGTCGTCGTCCAGAACCCGAGCGTCTTCGGGCAGCTCGTCGACCTCGCGCCGCTGGCCCGGATCTGCCAGGCGAAGGGTGCGCTGTTGATCGCCGTCGTGACGGAAGTGGCATCCCTCGGTCTCGTCACGTCGCCGGGCGAGATGGGCGCCGATATCGTCGCGTGTGAAGGCCAGTCGATCGGCAATGCGCTCAATTTCGGCGGGCCGCATGTCGGACTCTTCGCGACGCGCGAGAAATTCGTGCGCCAGATGCCGGGGCGCCTGACCGGCGAGACGGTGGATTCCGAAGGCCGTCGCGGCTGGGTGCTCACGCTCTCGACGCGCGAGCAGCACATCCGGCGCGAGAAGGCGACCTCGAACATCTGCACCAATGCCGG
>JANNTF010000454.1:0-3340 GCA_031403455.1 Alphaproteobacteria bacterium
GCGTCGGTCACTTCAATGACCCGTGCACTGGGGCGCGGCGCCGATGAGAGATACGGGGCCGCGTCCTCCGGCGCCAGGGTGCCGAGATCGACGAGGACACGCAGGGTCGCCTCGATCGCGACAGCCGCCGAGGCTTTCTCCCAATGCTGACCGCACTCCACGAGTAGCGCGTTCTTGGCGCCCGCCGGGTCGCCGAAGCCGCCGTAGTCGCGCATGCGTCGCCCCGCCGCGTGGCCCTCGTCGCTCACGATCGTCGCGGGATAGCCGATACGGCGAGCCCAGATGCGGCCCTTCTCCAGTGGTCCGCACAGTGTCAGCGGCGCGGTGCGATGCTGCATCGAGTGAAGGTCGAGCAGGAAGTCCGCCGCATCGACGACCGGCCGCAACGCGCGCGCGCGCGTCAGCTCGGCGGATTGACGCGGACCATCGAGCACTTGGGCCGACCAGATCCGGTTGAAATCCTCGTCGACGAAGCGCGAGTTGGTCGGATGCGTCGTATCGAAGCGATGGAAAGCCTCGACGTTGCAGAACGCGAGCGTGAGCGTGCCGCGTCGTGGCTGCAGCCGCTTGCGCAGCAGAAAATCGAGCGCGATCGCACCACACAACTCGTTGCCGTGGACGATCGCGCTCAGGAGCACATGCGGCCCGGGTGTCGTGCTCGCGAAGCGCAGCACGTAGTCGATGCCGATATTGCCGACGCGGTAGGGCCGGATGTCCGGCGGCCCGAGGTCTATCGGGTAGTCATGGTTGGTCAAGGCGAGAAGTCCCCTCGAGGTCGATGGACGTCAATGCGTGAGCATGAATCCGTGGTCGATCAGGTCGCGCCGTAGAGTCGGCGGCGTCGTGAAATGCAGCGCGTGCATGCCGACATCGCGCGCGCCGCGCACGTTCTTCTCGCTATCGTCGATGAAGATGCACGCGTGGGCCTCGAGAGCGTGGGTCCCCAACAGATGCCTGAAGATGGCCGGATCGGGTTTCTTGAGCTTGATCTCGCCGGACACCACGATGCCGCGGAACCGGCGAAAGAAATCGAAGCGCCGGAGACCGAAGCCGATGGTCTCGGCCGACCAGTTCGTGAGCGCGTAGAGCGGCGTGCCGAGCGCATGCAATTCCTCGAGGATCGCGACGGTGCCGTGGATCTGATCGCGCATCATGCGATCGAAGCCCGCGTAGAAGGAGCGGATCTTGTCGGCGAGGTGCGGATGCTGCGCGATCAACTCGGCCTCCGCATCGGCGATGCTGCGCCCCGCATCCTGCCGCTCGTTCCAACTCGGCGAGCAGACCTGGGTGAGGAACCGCTCCATTGCGGCATCGTCGCCTTCGAACACGTCACGGAAGTGATAGCGCGGGTTCCAGTCGATCAATACGCCGCCGAGATCGAAGACGACGATTCCTGGCTTGACCATCAGCGCTGCGCCACGCGCTCGAGAACGCGCCGCAGGAAGGCCTCGCATTGTGCGACCTGGTCGAGGGCGACGAATTCGTTCGGCTTGTGCGCCTGATCGATGCTGCCCGGTCCACAGACGATCGTCGGTATTCCCGTCGCCTCGAACAATCCGGCCTCGGTCCCGAAGGCGACTTTCGAGGTCGCGTTGGCGCCGGTCGCCGCCTTGCAGAGCTGCGTGATTTCCGCGCCTTCGTCGGTGGCGAGGCCGGGAAAGCTCGAGAGTTCCTCGAAGCGAAATCCGGTATCGGGCTGCACGGCCTGCATCGCCGGCTCGAGTTCGCGACGCGCGAAGCCGACGACCTCGTCGAGCAGCGCGCGCGGATCATGCGCCGGCAGATGGCGGAACTCGAAATCGAGCCAGCAATCCTTCGGCACGATGTTGAGCGCCGTGCCGCCATGGATCAGGCCGGTATGGGTCGTCGTGAAGGGGATGTCGAACTCCTGATCGAACGGCCCCTCGCTGGCGAGCCGCCGTCCCATCCGGTTCAGATTGGTGATGAACTCGGCGGCGTACTGGACCGCATTGACGCCGCGCGGCGCGAGCGACGAATGGCACTCGAAGCCGCGGACATGGGCGCGGATCGACAGCTTGCCCTTGTGGGCGCGGATCACCTTCATTTCCGTCGGCTCGCCGACGATGCACGCATAGGGCTTGACCGGCCGGCGCGCGATCAACGCCAGCATGTCGCGCACGCCCAGGCAGCCGACTTCCTCGTCATAGGAGAAGGCCAGATGAACCGGCGTCGCGCGGATCGTCGCCTTGATCTCCGGCACCATCGCCAGCGTGATGGCGACGAAGCTCTTCATGTCGCAGGTCCCGCGGCCGAACAGTTTTCCGTCCTTCTCGACGACCTCGAACGGCTGCGTCGTCCATTCCTGGCCATCGATCGGCACCACGTCGGTATGCCCCGACAGCACCAGCCCCGGCCGATCCGTCGGGCCGATCGTGGCGAACAGATTGGCCTTGCGGCGATCCGCGTCATAGACGAGCTCGCTGGCGATGCCGTGGCCGGCGAGGTAGCTGCGCACGTACTCGATGAGCTCGAGGTTGGAATCGCGGCTGGTGGTGTCGTACCCGACCAGGCGGCGGATCATCTCGACCGCTGCGGCACTCGGCTGGGCGGCGCTGGGGTGCGGCATTTGAAAATCGCCAGACATGCGGTGGAAAACGGCATATCACTATAAGGGTCGTGCCACTGTCCGCAAGGAACTCGGGCCGAATGGCTGGGCAACACGGGGGAATTTCGATGTGGCCTCGAATTGCAACGGCGATGCTGGTTTGTTTCGCCACCTTGGCGAACGCCCAGGAGCTGACGATCGCGCTCGGGCGATCCGTGACATCGATCGATCCGCATTTCCACAACACCGGCCCGAACAACAGCGTCGCCACGCATCTCTTCGATCGCTTGATTCATCACGATGCGAAGCAGCGGCCGGTCCCCGGTCTGGCGCTGTCGTGGCGCCCGCTGGACGAGTTGACGTGGGAGTTCAAGCTCCGGCCGGACGTGCGGTTCCATGGTGGACAGGAATTCGGCGCCGATGACGTGGTGGCGTCGTTCGCGCGGGCGCCGAACGTCGCCAACAGCCCATCCTCCTTTGCGCTCTACACGCGGGCCATTGCGCGCGTCGAGAAGATCGACGAGTTGACGATCCGAATGCAGACGCGCGAGCCGCATCCGCTGCTCCCCAACGACGCCAGCACCATCAATATCGTCAGCCGGCATGCCGCAACGGCGACGACGGCGCAGTTCGATTCCGGCGTGGCGGCCAATGGCACCGGGCCGTATCGCGTGATCAGCTGGAATCGTGACGAGAAGCTGATGCTCGAGCGCAATCCGAGCTGGTGGGGCGGTGCGACGCCGTGGGCAAAGGTCACCGAGCGCGTGATCGTCA
>JANNTF010000455.1:0-9309 GCA_031403455.1 Alphaproteobacteria bacterium
GCGTGTGACACCCGGCGATGAGTGAAAGCGCGTCGGCGCCACGCCGTCGAAGCGCACGCGCTCGCTCGCGTAGCCGGCATAGGTCGTGAAGGCCGAGCCGGTCTGCCGCCGGCAGCTCTCGCAATGGCAATGCGCGACCCATTTGGGCGCGCCTGTCGCGACAAAGCGGATCGCGCCGCACAGGCAGCGACCGCCCGACGCGCCGGCGTCGGTGGCGCTCATCCGCGCAGCAGCTCGTTGATCGACGTCTTGGAGCGGGTCTTCTCGTCGACCCGCTTCATGATGACCGCGCAATAGGTGCTCGGTCCCGGGGATCCGTCAGGAAGATTCTTGCCCGGTAGCGCGCCGGGCACGACCACCGAATAGGCCGGGACACGACCCATGAAAACCTCGCCGGTGTGGCGATCGACGATCTTGGTCGAGGCGCCGATGAAGACACCCATCGACAGCACCGATCCGGTCTCGACGATCACGCCTTCCGCCACTTCGCTGCGCGCGCCGACGAAGCAATTATCCTCGATGCGCACGGGATCGGCCTGGATCGGTTCGAGCACGCCGCCGATTCCGGCGCCGCCGGAGATGTGGCAGTTCTTCCCGATCTGCGCGCAGGAGCCGACCGTCGCCCAGGTGTCGATCATCGTGCCTGAATCGACATAGGCGCCGACATTCACGAAGGACGGCATCAGCACCACGCCCGACGCGATGAAGGCGGAGTGGCGCACGACGCAATTGGGCACCGCGCGGAATCCGGCCGCGCGAAACATGTTCTCGCCCCAGCCTTCGAATTTCGAGGGCACCTTGTCGTACCAGCCGGATTTGCCCGGGCCGCCGCCCTGCACCGTCGAGTCCGTGAGGCGGAAGGACAGCAGCACGGCCTTCTTCAGCCATTGATTGACGACCCATCCTTGCGCCGCCTTTTCGGCGACGCGCACCTTGCCGCCATCGAGCGCGCGCAGCGCGTCCTCGACGGCGCCGCGGACATCGCCCGTCGTCGCGGAGTCGATCGTCGCGCGCTGCTCCCAGGCGGCCTCGATCGTGGCTTTCATGTGCGTGAGGTCCATGACGCTCTCGACTTTAAGGTTAAGGAAAACGGCCGCGAAGATGGGCGGGAATACCCGGCCGAGTCAACGCGAGGCGGGGAGCGAGGCACGGGAAAGCGACAACAGTCGAAAGCGCGTCGACTGATCCGGGCAGGCACAAATTCACTGCGGTTTAACCGGCGCGTCCGAGAGTGCATCTCCCCATTGCAGCAGGAATATCCACGTCCATGTCCGCCCTCGCCGCCGAGAAACGTCGTCGTAGCACGCTACCCGCGCGTGCGCTCCGGGCGATGGGGCAGCCGCGCTATGCGGAACTCTGTGGTCGCTATCCCGGCCCGGCGGCGTTCGTCGATCGCGACGGGCGCGTCCTCGATCTCAACGACAAGGCGCAGCCGATGCTCGATGCGGTCGAGGCGCGCCCCGGCGGTCTCGCGGCGCTCGCCACGGCGATCGGCGGCTTCGCGCATTTCGAGTGGGTGGAACTCGCCGGCCCGGAGCGCGTGCGGCTCGAACTCGCGATCATGCCGCTCGCGGAGGGCGTGCTGCTGCTGGGTCGCGATCGCGCCCTGATCGACAATCTGAGCGGCGCGCTCGCCGATTCGCGAACACGCTTCAAGGATTTGGTCGAGATCTCCAGCGACTTTGCCTGGGAGACCGACAGCGATGGCGTTTTCACTTTCGTGTCGCCGCGCGGCGCGCTCGGGCACGCGCCGCGCGACCTGATCGGCCGGCGCGCCGACGAGGTGCTGCCCGAAATCGATCGTGACGGGAATCGCAGCTCGCCCTTCGTCGCGCGCGCGCGGCTCGACGAAGCCGCGCTGTGGGTACGTCGTCGCGACGGCGAGTCCGCGCTGCTCTCGATCTCTGCATTGCCGCTCTCCGATGCGGCGGGGACGTGGCGGGGCGCGCGCGGCGTGGCCCATGACATGACCGATGTGACCGAGCGTGAGACCGCGCTGGCGGAGGCCGAGCATCGCGATCGCCTGCTTGGGCACGTATTGCGGGCATTGGTCGAGAATACCGATCCGATCGCCGGGCTCACGGCCGCGCTGCGTGCGTGCGTGCGCTCGTCGGGCGCCGCCGGCGGGTGCCTGTGGCGGCGCGATAGCGGGCGCTTCGTTGCGATCGCAACCTGCGGCGCGCCGGCGCCCGATGATCTCGTGATCGATTCACTCGCCGCCCAGGGCGATGAGGATGCGGCGATGGCGACGCTCGGCGATTCACGCCGGCTCGTCCTCGCGACGGCGTTCTGCCAACAGACGAACGGTACGCTGGCGCTGTGGCGCAGCGTGGATCAGGACCCATGGCCGGCGGGGGACATCGCGCTGTTCGGCCGGCTGGCGGCGCAGTTCGGGCTGGCGCTGGCCCAGCTCGACGCGCAGCAGGAACTCGAACGCCAGGCGCGGACCGATGCGCTCACCGGGCTGCTCAATCGGCGCAGCTTCCTGGCCGATATCGAGGCGCGGCTGAGCGCAGCGCGCCGTGGCGCGCGGCCGGCTGCGCTGGTTTATGTCGACCTCGACAACTTCAAGGCCGTCAACGATTTCCACGGCCATCCCGCGGGTGACCGGCTGCTGCGCGTGCTCGCTGAGACGCTGCGCAGCAATGCGCGAGCGAGTGACCTCGTCGCACGGCTCGGCGGCGACGAATTCGCCCTGTGGCTCGACGACACCGATGCCCAGGGCGCGGAGGTGAAGGGACTCGGACTTCTCGAACTGCGCCGCGAGATCGCATCGCATTCCGCCTCGCCCGAGAAGCCGCTCGGCCTGTCGATTGGCCTGGCGGTCTTCGATCCGGTCAAGCCGGAGAGCGTCGCGCAGCTGATCGAACGTGCCGACGCGGCGATGTACACCGCCAAGCGGGGCGGCAAGGGTCGACTGGCTATGGCGCCGGCGCGGGTGGAGTCGTGAGCGACGACGGCGCGATCGGTACCGAGCGTTACGAGGTCGACAAGCGCCAGGCGTGCTCGCTGGACGTCGAGGAGCGCCGCCGGATCGCACGGCGCCACGACGTCAAACCCGAGCTTCTCTATTTCCTCGCGACGGATGCCGCCGTGCCGGTCCGGCGCGACGTGGCGGCCAACGACGCAACGCCCTGGCAGGCGGACGAGCTGCTGGTACGCGACCGCGACGAGGATGTGCGCGTCGATCTCGGCTGCAAGCTCGCGCGATTGCTGCCCGACATGGCGTCCGGCGCGCGTGACGAGCTGCGCGGTCGCGTCTTCGCGATGCTGGAGACTCTCGCGCGTGACGAGGCGGTGCGCGTTCGCGTCGCGCTCTCCGAGGCGATCAAGACGCTGGATTGCGCGCCGCATGATCTGATTGCCGATCTCGCGCGCGACGAGGCGCTGCCGGTCGCGGAGCCTGTGTTGCGCTTCTCGCCGCTGCTCGACGAGGAAGACCTGCTCGCGATCATCGCCGGCGGCCATGCCGATGGAGCGCTCGATGCGATCGCCGCGCGCGCCGGCCTTGACGGCAACGTCGCGGACGCAATCGTGCGCTGTGACGACGAGCGGGCCGTGGCGACGCTGCTCGCCAATCCTTCCGCTCAAGTCCGCGAGGAAACGCTCGATGCGATCGTGACGCGCGCGCCTGGTCGGCCGAGCTGGCATGGGCCGTTGGTGGACCGCCCGGCCTTGCCCAGTCGCTTGGTCAGCCGCCTTGCCGCGTTCGTGGCGCAAACCCTTCTCGCCAAGCTGGCGGCGCGGTCGGATCTCGACGCCACGACACGCAATGTGATCAAGCAGGCGCTGAGCGTGCAGGTGGCAGGCCAGGGCGCGCCGACGCAAGACGCACCGGCGGCGGCGCCGGCCGAGCCGGCGGATGATCGCGCGCGGCGCATGCAGCTCGCCGGGACGCTCGACGAGGACGCCCTGTGGACGGCGCTCGATCAGGGCGATCGCGCGTTGATCCGTGCTGCGCTGGCGCTGCTGTCGGGCATCAAGGAACCGATCGTCGACAAGATCCTCTCGGCGCGGAGCGCGAAAGGCATCGTCGCCCTCGCGTGGAAAGCCGATGTCGGGCCGCGGCTCGCGTATCAAGTGCAGGTGCGCATGTCCGGCCTGTCGCCGCGCCAGGCGCTGAGTCCGAGGGGCGGCACCTGGCCGCTCACGCCCGACGAGATGACCTGGCACCTCGAGTTTTTCGGCGCCTGACCGTCACGGGGCGAGGCGTTCGGCGAGCAGCCATTCGCGCTCGCTGCCTAGGGTGAAGGCGCGCACGACTCGAAACGCATCGCCCTGCACGACGAAGCGGGCGCGTGTCCCACCGCTGCGACGCGCGATCGCATCGATGACGTCGTCGTCTTCCAGCAGATGGCTGGGGCGGGCAGCGCGCCAGAGCGCCGCCAGCCGCGCGTCGTTGGGATCCGTCAGGCCACGCTCCGGCGGCGTGTGAAGACGCGCCACCGCGCGATCGGTGATGCCCACGGCATAGTCGAAGACGCGTCGATCGGCGATGGCGGCGACCGCGCCGATTCGGCGCGTGGCGATCACCGCCGTGCGCGGCGTGTTGGCGGCGATCCACGTCGCGGGCTCGATCAGGCGCTCGCCGAACATGACATAGCCGGGGAAGCGATCGCCGCCGGCGGATTTCGCGACATGGTCGAGCGCGCTGACGCCGAGCAGGACGACGAGCGTCGCGGCGCGCAGCTTGGGCGGCGCGATCAGCGCGAGGAGTCCCGTCCAGGCGAGGATGATCATCGCGGGCGCGTAAGGCGCGGCGTAGCGCGCGAGGTCGGTCCAGTCGGGCAGCGCGTAGAGCGTGAAGGCGACACCGGCCACGGTGATCGCGCCGAGCATGTCGGCGAGCGCGGCATCGCTCGACCGTAGCCGTCGCCAGCCCAGCACCATCAGGCCGAGGGCGGGCAGCCCCACCAAAGGAAACGGCAGATAGGCGCCGCCGCCGACCGCCAGGCCGCGCAGATTGACCAGGATCACGCCGATCCCCGAGGCTTTGGCGCGTGCCGGCTGCGGCAGCCAATCGCCAAAGACGATCATGCGGGCGGCGGTGATCGCGACCACGATGGCGAGCGCGACGGCAAGCGCGCGCCGGCTCGCGCGGTCGCGGCGCAGCGCGGCATTGGCGAGCACGACCAGAATCGCTTCGGGCCGCACCAGGAAGGCGATGCCAGCGATCGGTCCGATCCATCGCTGGCGCCCCGGCGTCACCGAGAGCAGAGCGAGCGCCGTCAGCAGCGCGAACAGCAAGCCGGTCTCCAAGCCGGCCAACGCGAAATAGACGACGTCGAAGCACGCGGCGATCAGCAGCAGCGGCGCGCCGGTGACGATTGCGCTCGGCATCGCGCTCGGCGTCGCGTGCAGATGCGCGAGCACGCGCATCGTGAGACCAAGCCCGACCACGAGTGCGACGATTCCGGCCAGCTTCGCCGCGATCGTCAGCGGCATCACGTGCCCCAAGCCAGCGAGGACGAGGAGCCAGCCCAGATTGGTCACGCCCTCGACGGGCGCATCGCCGGGATTGAGGACGAAGCCGTGGCCGGCATGCAGATTCGCGACATAGCGAAAGCCGATGAAGGCATCGTCGACGAATCGATGGCGCGTCGTCCAGGCCAGCGCGCCGACGCACGCGATGGCGAGCAGATAGACCGGGACCAGCGCGCGCCGGGCGCTCACGCGCTGCTGCGGCCGATCAGCGTGCCGACGCCGCCATCGGTGAACAGCTCGAGCAGGATGGCGTGCGGCAAGCGGCCGTCGAGTATCACCGCGCCCTCGACGCCCTGGGCGACGGCCGCGAGGCAGGTCTCGACTTTCGGGATCATGCCACCCGACACGGTGCCGTCGGCGATGAGCTCCTGCACGCGTTGCGGACTCAGGTTCTGCAGGAGCTTCTTGTCCTTGTCGAGCACGCCGACGACGTCCGTCATCATCAGCAGGCGCGACGCACGCATGGCGCCGGCGATCGCGCCCGCGGCGGTATCGGCGTTGATGTTGTAGGTGCGGCCATCGGCGCCGAAGCCGACCGGCGCGATCACCGGAATGATCCCCGATTTGGCCAGCGTCTCCAGCAGGCTCGCGTTGACCAGCTCGGGCTCGCCGACGAAACCAAGATCGATCACCTTCTCGATGTTGGAATCCGGGTCGCGCCGGGTGCGCGTCAACTTCTTGACGCGGATCAGGTCGCCGTCCTTGCCGCAGATCCCGATGGCGAGATTGCCGGCGCGGTTGATGGCGGCGGCGATCTGCTTGTTGAGGGAGCCGGCGAGGACCATCTCGACCACCTCGACCGTGCGCTCGTCGGTGACGCGCAGCCCGTCGATGAAACTGGACTTGATGCCGAGCTTCTCGAGCATCTGCGCAATCTGCGGTCCACCGCCATGCACCACGATGGGATTGATGCCGACCTGCTTGAGCAGCACGACGTCACGCGCGAACTCCGCGGCCACCGCCTCGTCGCCCATCGCGTGGCCGCCGTATTTGACGACGACGGTCTTGCCGCCATAGCGACGCATGAAGGGCAGGGCCTCGGCCAGCGTGCGGCTCTTTGCGAGCGCCTCCGCTGAAACGGTCGAAACGGGCTTCATCGTGGAGTCGGCCATGCGGGGATCCCCTTCGCTTGGCCGGGCTGTTTAGCTGAACGCGGACAGGCTCGCCAGCGTCGCGCGCAGCTCCGGGATGCCGGCGCCGGTCTGGGCGCTGGTCACCGCGACGTCGGGGTGACCGGCCGCATGGCCGGTGACTTCCGCGGTGATTTCCTTCCGGCGCGCCGCAAGGCCCGCATCTCCGAGCTGATCGGTCTTGGTGAGCACGACCTGCCAGCTCAGCGCGGCCTCGTCGAGCAGCGTGAATAATTCGCGGTCGTTGGGCTTGAGCCCGTGGCGGGAATCGACCAGCACCAGCACGCGGACCAGCCCGGTGCGTCCGCGCAGATACTGCCGTACCAGCGCCGACCATTGCTGCAGCAGCGACCGCGACACGCGCGCGAAGCCGTAGCCCGGCATGTCGACCAGCGTCATCTTGCGGCCCTGCGCATCCGGACCGAGGGCGAAGAAATTGAGCTGCTGCGTGCGTCCCGGTTCCTTGGACGTGCGCGCGAGCGTATTGCGCCCGGTCAGAGCGTTGACGAGGCTGGACTTGCCGACATTCGAGCGACCCGCGAAGGCGATCTCCGGCGCTCCACGCGGCGGCAGGTCATCGGCGCGCTGCGCCGCGTGGAAGAAGCGACACTCCGCGGCAAACAGCAATCGCCCCTGTTCGAGCGACGCCGGCTCGTTCACGTTGCGGCTTTCGCCCGCGCCGTCTGGCGCATGATCACCCATTGCTGCGCCACCGACAGGATGTTGTTCCACGCCCAGTAGATCACCAGCCCGGCCGGGAAGCCGGCGAGCATGAAAGTGAACATGATCGGCATGAACATGAAGATCTTTGCCTGGATCGGATCGGGCGGCGCCGGGTTCATCTTCTGCTGCAGGAACATCGTCACGCCCATGATCAGCGGCCAGGCGCCGAGCGTGCCGCCGAGCAGCGCGGCCTCGGGTGCGCCCCAGGGCAGCATGCCAAAGAGGTTGAAGACCGAGGTCGGGTCATGGTCCGAGAGATCCCTGATCCAGCCGTAGAAGGGCGCGTGCCGCATCTCGATGGTGACGAACAGGACCTTGTACAGCGAGAAGAACACCGGGATCTGAATCACCACGGGCAGGCAGCCCGCCAGCGGATTGGCGCCGGATTTCTTGTAGAGCTCCATCATCGCCTGCGACATCTTCGCCTGATCGCCGCCATGGATCGCCTTGAGCTTCTCGATCTCCGGCTGCAGCAGCTTCATCTTGCTCATCGCGCGATAGGATTTGTTCGCGAGCGGGAAGAACAGGCCCTTGACGCACAGGGTCAGCAGCAGGATCGCGAGCCCGAAATTGCCGAGCAGGCGATAGAAATAATCGAGCACGTAGAAAATCGGCTTGGTCAGCCAATAGAACCACCCGAAATCGACCGCGCGGTCGAACAGCGCGATGCCGAGCTTGGCTTCGTAGCCGTCGAGCAGCCGGACTTCCTTGGCGCCGGCGAAGAGCCGGTTCGTCGTGGTCGCGCTGGCGCCCGGTGCGATCGCCAGGGCCGCCGCGGCGAAATCCGCCTGGTAGGCCTCGCGGCCGCCGAGATCGACATGGAGGAACTGCGCCTGTGTCTCCGATTTCTGATCGGGCACGAGCGCGACGAGCCAGTATTTGTCGGTGATGCCGAGCCAGCCGCCCGTCGACGGGTTCTTGATCGCACGCTTCTTCTTGACGTCGTCGTAGCTGGTTTCGTTGAGAACGCCGTTGAAAACGCCGATCGGCCCTTCATGCAGGATGTAGAAACCCAGCGTCTTCGGCAGGCCGACTCGCTGCACGCGGCCGTAGGGCTGCAGCTGGACCGCCTCGGTGCCGCCATTGGTCACGCGATCCGTGATCTCGAACATGAAATCGGTGTCGATGGCGATGCGACGCTGGAACTTCAGTCCGCTGCCATTGTCCCAGCTCAGCGTCACCGGCGTGGTCGGCGTCAGCGTGTCGCGATCCGCGACCCAGGCGGTCTGGCCGTCAGGCATCGCGCCTGGCGTGCCGTTGGCGACCCACCCGAACTCGGCGAAATAGGGGCTCGGCGAGCCCTGCGGCGACAGCAGCGTGATCAACGGGCTCGTTGGGCTCACGGTCTCGCGGTAGTGGACCAGCTGCAGATCGTCGATCTGTGCGCCGACCAGGCGGATCGAACCCTTGAGCGCCGGCGTGTCGATCTTCACGCGTGGACTCTGGCTCACGGCGACCGCGCGATCGGGCACGGCGGCCGGCAGGCCCTGATTCGCAACGATCGCCGGGCTCTGACCCGATGGCGTCGCAGCTTGCTGCTGCTGTTGCAGCAGCGTGCGCTGGGCGCGCTCGCGATCGAGGCGCGGGCCTTCGACGAGGAACTGCCAACCGAGCACGATCGCGATCGAGATCACGATCGCGAGGATGAGGTTCTTCTGATTTTCTTCTTTGAACATCGCTGTTGAATTCAGAACCGAATGTCGTTGCCGAGCGGGCCATGCAACCCGCGCGCAGGGGGAACAGGATCAAACCCGCCGGCGTTCCACGGCTGACAGCGCCCGATGCGTCTGACGGCCAACCACATGCCACGCCAGGGGCCATGGGTCACGATGGCGTCGAGCGCATAGGCCGAGCAACTCGGATGGAAGCGGCACTGGGGGCCGAGCAAGGGCGACAGCGTCCAGCGATAGAGGTGGATCAGCGTCCGCAACACATGACTCATCAGGAAACTCATCGGCGCGGCGCCGGCGTC
>JANNTF010000456.1:0-10347 GCA_031403455.1 Alphaproteobacteria bacterium
GTAGACCCGCACATCGTCGCGACACTTGCCGCCCAGCAGCTCGTAGGCCGGCAGCTTCAGCGCCCGGCCCTTGATGTCCCACAGCGCCTGCTCGATCGCGCTGATGCCCGCGAAGACGATCGGGCCGCCGCCCTTGGCCCAGAAGCTGTGATCGTACATCTCGCTCCAGAGCTGCTCGATGCGGAAGGGATCCGCGCCGAGGATGAGCCGTTCGATCAGATCCTTGATCATGCCCGCCGCCGCGGTCGCGCCGACGCCATAGGCGATCGCCGCCTCGCCGAGACCGGTGATCCCCTCATCCGTGCGCAAGCGCAGGATGATCGGGTGGCGACCATCGACATGGGCGATGTAGATCTCGGCGCCGGTGATCTTCATGACTGCACGACCGCTCCTTCCGCAATCAAGCCATCGATTTCCTCCGACGTGAAGCCTTGCTCGCTCAGCACCTCGCGTGTGTGCTGCCCGAGCAGCGGCGCGCCGCGCCGCACGCCGCCCGGCGTGTCGGAGAACTTCACCGGCAAGCCCAGAGTCTTCACGCTGCCGAGCGTCGCGTGGTCGACGGTGATCACCATTTCCCGCGCCACCGCCTGCGGGTCCTCATGCATGTCCTGCACGTCGTTCACCGGCCCGCACGGCAGGCCCTTGGCGTCGAAGATCGCCAGCCACTCCTCCCGTGTGCGCTTCTTGAAATAGGGCGTCAGCGTCGTCTGCAGCGCGGCGAGATTCATCATGCGATCGCGATTCTCGGTGAAGCGCGGATCGCGCAGCAACTCCGGCGCTTCGAGCGCCTCGACCAGACGCAGCCAATTGTTCTGGTTCGCGCCGCCCACGACCATCCAGCCGTCCCTCGTCTCGAACGCCTGATAGGGCGCGGAGAGCGGATGCGCCGAGCCCATCGCCACAGGCGCCACACCGGTCGCGAAGGCGATCGCCGATTGCCAATAGGTGTGCACGATCCCCGCTTCGAAGAGCGAGGTGTCGACCATCTGGCCTTGCCCGGTCTTGAGCCGATGCGTGTAGGCGGCGAGCACGCCCATCGCCGCGAGAATGCCGGCGGTGATGTCGGTGAGCGGCGCACCGCATTTGACGGGCGGGCGCCCCGGACCTTCGCCGGTGAAGCTCATGATGCCGCTCATCGCCTGCGCCATCAGATCGAAACCGCGGCGCTTCGCATAGGGTCCGGTGCGGCCGAATCCGGTGAGCGTGCAATAGATCAGCGCCGGATGGATCGTCTTCAGCCGCGCATAGCCGAAGCCGAGCTTCTCCATCGTGCCCGGCGAGAAATTCTCGATCAGCACATCGACCCTCGGCACCAGCCGCTCCAGCACCCGCTGGCCGCCGGGCTTCTTCAGATCGAGCGCGATGCCGCGCTTGTTGCGGTTCATCATCAGGAACGATGCCGCCTCGTCGCCGATCTTCGGCGGCACGCTGCGCCGGACATCGTCACCGCCCGGCAGCTTCTCGACCTTGATCACGTCGGCGCCCATGTCGGCGAGCATCAGCGCGCAAGTCGGCCCGGCCATCACATGACTGAGGTCCAGGACGCGGAGCCCTTCGAGCGGTCCCATCGTTCAACGCCCCGTGAAGACGGGCTTGGACTTTGCGAGGAAGGCGGCCGAGCCGATGCGAAAATCCTCGGTGTCGAAGCAGTGAAAGCTCTCGTCGTGTTCGGCGGCGGTGAGTGGACGCGGATCCATCAGCCGATCGGCGAATTTCTTGTGCCAGCGCGCCACCAGCGGTGCACCCTCGGTGATCGCCTCGACCATGCGCGTGACCGCGTCGTCGAACGATTCCGCCGCCACCACGCGGTTCACGAGCCCGATCCGTGCCGCATGTGCTGCATCGATGATGTCACCTGTCAGCAGGATCTCCTTGGTATGCGCCGGTCCGATCAGCCGGATCAGCGGCGCCATCTCGCCCGTCGCGACCACCAGCCCGAGGCGCTTGACCGGAATGCCGAAGCGCGCGGCGGCGGTACAGATCCGCAGATCGGTCACGCAGGCGATCTCGAGACCACCGCCGACACAGAGCCCCTTGATCGCGCTGATCACGGGATGCCGGCAATTGGCGATCGCACCCATCGCCCCGTGCGCGAGCTCGGCATAGGCGCGCGCCTGCGCCGCATTGGCGCGATTGGTCTCGAATTCGGCGATATCGGCGCCGACGCAGAACGCCCGATCGCCGGCGCCGCTAAGCACGACGCAGCGCAGCGACGCATCGGCATGGAACTCCTCGAAGAGCGCGCGCAAGCGCCGCCACATCGGTGTCGAGATGCAGTTGAGCTTGTCTGGGCGATTGAGGGTGACGCGCGCGACGCCGCCTTCCGTCGCGACCAGGATCGGATCAGACATGGGGAGATGCCTTAATTGTAGAAACAATCGACCAGGAAGAGCGAAACGCCCGGCACATAGGTCACCAGGAGCAAGACGCCTGCGAGCACCGCAATGTAGGGGATGTTCCAGCGCGTCGTCGCCCAGATATCCGTCCTGGCGATCGAGCATGTGACGATCAGCACGCGCGGCGGGTTCAGGCCGGCAGCGGCAGGGACATTGTCGCGACGAGACCTTTGCCCGCGCGGTTCGCGAGCACGACATCGCCGCCATGCGCGCGGGCAATGTCCCGCGCCACCGCGAGCCCGAGCCCGGTGCCGCCGGTCTGGCGCGAGCGCGACGTTTCCAGCCGGTAGAAAGGCGCGAACACCTTGGCCAGCTCGGCCTCCGGGATGCCCGGGCCTTCGTCGGTGATCACGACCGCGATGCCGTGCGCATCCGCAATCAGGCGAACTTCCGCACGCGCGCCATAGGCCAGCGCATTGTCGATCATATTGGCGAGCGCACGCTTGAGCGCGCCGGGCCGACCTTCGATGACCAGCGCGCTGGGCCCGTCATAGAGCAAGGCGGCGCCGAGATCGAAGCGATCATCGACCAGGGTCTGGACCAGCGCCGCGATGTCGAAGCGCTCGGGTTTCGTCTCCAACGCGTCGGCGCGCGCGAAGGCCAGCGTCTCCGTGATCATCCGCTCCATGTCGTCGATGTCCATGGATGCCTTGGCGCGTTCCTCCGGATCGGGGATCCCCTCCGTCCGCAGCCGCAACCGAGTCAGCGGCGTGCGCAGATCGTGACTGATCGCCGCGAGCATGCGCGTGCGGTCATCCACGAAAGCGCGCAGCCGCGTGTGCATCTGCTCGAGCGCCAGCGCGATGGTTCCGACTTCGCGCGGCGCGACCGCGGCGATCGCGAAGCGCGGCGGCAACCCCGCGCCTGCGCGTGCGACGCCGCGCGCCAGCATTTCCAACGGGCGCGCCACCCGACGCGCGCCCCACCAAGCCGCGAGCGCGGCAGCGGCGGTGATCCCGACGAGCCATCCCGCGAGCAGCGCCCAGGCCCAGGTATGCGTGGGCCGCTGCGCGCGCACGACGAGAAAGCTCGCATCGGGCCCGCGGATCGCGATCGTGAAGAGTCCCGGCAAGACCCCTTCGAAGGCGGCATCGCCCGTCGGCGCTTCGTCGCGGGGCACACGTACCACCTGGCCCTCGGGCAATCCGCCGAAGCCGCCGCGCTCCATCCGCCCGCCACGGAACTCCGTCATGACCTGAAAGCCTTCCGGCAGCCGCTCCGCGATCGCGCGACCCAGCCGCCCGGACCTGCCGCGACGGCCGCTGTCCTCGCTCGGACTCCAGCTCGCCTGCCAGTCCAGCGCCAGATACTCGCCATCGGGATGGCCACGCAGGAAAGCCGCACGCTCGGCCGCGGGGCGCGCGAACGCCGCGCGCGCGAGCTCGGCGCTGCGCTCCGTGAGCCAGACCACCGAGAACACCCGCACTTCCGTCGGCCGCAGCAGCAGCGCGACCGCCACCGACAGGAGCTGCGCGCCGACCAGGCCGAGAATCGCCACCAGCGCGATGCGCGCGGCGATGCCATCGAACCAGCCGCGCCGCGTCACGATCCCGCCTCGATATCCGCCGTCAGCACGTAGCCGCCATTGCGCACGGTCTTGATCAGCTCGGGCCGGGCCGGGTCCGCCTCGACCTTGCGACGCAGGCGCATCACGGCGACGTCGATGGAACGATCGAAGGCCTGCACCTCCCGTCCGCGCAAGCGATCGAGCAGATGTTCGCGCGACAATACGCGTTGCGGATTCTCGACGAACACGGTCAGCAGATCGAACTCCGTATCCGTGGTGGGCACGAGCGCGCCATCGGGATGACGCAGCTCGCGCCGCACCACATCGATCGACCAGCCGGCAAAACGATAGATGCGCGATTTCGGCGTCTTGGTCGCGCCCTCGCTGCTCCGGCGCAGCACCGCGCGGATGCGCGCGAGCAGCTCGCGCGGATTGAACGGCTTGGTGAGATAATCGTCGGCGCCGATCTCCAGCCCGACGATGCGGTCGGTATCCTCGCCACGCGCGGTGAGCATCAGGATCGGCAGCGCGCCGCGCTGACGCAAACGCCGCGCGTAGGCCAGCCCATCCTCGCCCGGCATCATCAGATCGAGCACGATCAGATCGAACTGCGCGCCCGCCAATGCGACATCCGCCTCGGTCGCGCCAGCCACGGCCGTGGTGCGGAATCCATTCTCGCCAAGGAAGCGCCCGACGAGCCGCCGGATCTCGAGGTCGTCGTCGACAATCAGCACATGCGGGATACGAGCCATGCCCGCACACTAGCCGCCCGCCGCGCCACCGCCACGCTTTGGCGTGTAACCGATGGTTACATGGCTTCGCTTTGCCTGGGTTTCCTCGCGTAGGACCGAGTGACAAAACCCCCGCTATATCAGCGTTTCTCATGTCCTCGCGCGTGATGGAGAATCCCTCTGTTTCCGTTCGCATGGTTGCACGCTGGTAGCGCGGGCTCCCTGCAACCACGGAGACGACGTCGAGAACTCGGGGCAGGCACGACAGCCCGCCCCATTGAGGCGAGGATGGCAGGCAAGATCACGTTGCGCGCAGTGGAAGCGCACAAGGCGGGAATCATCTGGGATGGCGACATTCCCGGCTTCGGCCTTCGGGTCCTGGCGAATGGTGCGCGCGTCTACGTTCTGAAGTTTCGAGCCGGTGGGCGCGGTGGCCGGCAACGCTGGGTGACCATCGGGCGCCATGGCGCGCCCTGGACGCCGGCTAGCGCGCGCGACGAAGTGCGCCGGCTTCTCGGCCTGATCTCAAGCGGCATCGATCCAGCGGCGCAGCGCGATGCGGCAAACCGTAATCCGAGCCTCTCCGACTTCGCAACACGCGCGCTCGAAGAGCAACGCGCCAACCTCAAGCCGGCGACAGCTGAACGCTATCGCTATCTGCTGGATCGCCTGATCCTGCCCGAACTCGGTCCCCTTAGGGTGTCGGCGATCTCGCGCGCCGATGTGACGCAGTTGCTCGGAAAGCTGCGCGCAAAACCCGGTCAGACGAATCTCTGCTTGTCGGTGCTCCGACGGCTGATGACCCTCGCTGAGGAGTCGAGCGAGCGTCCTGCCGGAACCAATCCCTGCCGAGGTATTCCGAAGATGGAACTGCGCAAGCGCGAGCGGTTTCTGACGTCCCCCGAACTTGCCCGACTGGGCGAGGTGCTGTCGGCGAGCGAACGCGATGGAAGCGAGCCGCCCTTCGCGATCGCAGGTATTCGGCTGCTGATCCTGACCGGCGCGCGCCGCTCGGAAATCGTCACCCTGTGCTGGCGGTACGTAGACTTCGAGCGCCGTGCCTTGCTCCTGCCCGACAGCAAGACTGGCGCGAAGCCGGCCTATCTGAGCATTGCTGCGCTTGACCTCTTGCGCAAGCTGCCGCGCATGGAAGGGCAGGACCATGTCCTTCCCGGGCGGGCTGACCGGCCAGTTGCGAGCCTCGACAAAGTTTGGGCGCGCGTGCGCGTGTTGGCCGGGCTCAATGACGTGCGACTTCATGATCTGCGGCACACCTATGCCAGCGTGGCGGCGATGGGCGGCTATTCCCTGCCGGTCATCGGCGCCCTTCTCGGGCACTCCAGCCAAGCCACGACCCAGCGCTATGCGCATCTCGGCGCCGAGCCGATCCGCGCCGCGAACGACAAGATCGGCGAACATATCGCCGCGGCGATGACCGGTGGCGAGCCGGCGCCGGTGGTGCCCATTCGCTTGGCCGCGAAGAGCTGACCCCCGAGGGGGGCGCCTGCGATCGCGCCGACCTCGGCAAGTCGCGGTGGTTTCACGACGCGCGGGCGGCGTACATCACCGCAATCGCAAAGTCGGCGCCGGCGCGATCGAACTCGCCATCACCGTCGCCGGCATGCGCGCCGGCATCGTCCCGCCGACGGCGAACTTCCTCGGGCCCGATCCCGCCTGCGATCTCGACTACGTCCCCAACGTCGCGCGGGCGATGCCGGTTCGCGCCGCGCTGTCGAACTCGTTCGCCTTCGGCGGCCTCAACGCCGTGATCGCGGTGCGCCACGTCAATCGACGCGGCGCACGGCGTCACGGTTTTTGCGCCGGCTCCACGAAGGCCGGTTGTGCGCTCCTGAGCAGCGACTCCACCATCGCCAGCGCCTGCGCGCGATCGCCGTGCGCGTGGGCGGCGAAAGCGCGGCTGTCGAGCATCAGCGTCGCGTAGCCGTGGACCAGCGACCACGCGAGCGCCGTCTTGCGCAGGCGGCGGGCGAGCGCATCGCCATCGGTCCCGGGATCGGCCCGCGCGATGCAGTCGACCAGATGGCCGTAAGCCTGGCCGCCGGATTCCGCCAGCGGCATGAAGCCGGGATCGAGGCGGTCGCTGCGGAACATCAGCTGGAAGCGCGCGCGATGCGCCAGCGCGTAGTCGACATAGGCGACGCCGGTGGCGATCAGCTGGTCCGACGGCCGGGGTGAGGCCGCGGCGCGAAGCTGCGCCATCGCCGTCGCCAACTGCGCGAAGCCTTCCGCCGCATAGGCGCTGAGCAGGCCGCGCACGTCGCCGAAGTGATGCGCCGGCGCGCCGTGCGATACGCCGGCGCGGCGCGCCACTTCGCGCAGCGTGAAGCCTTCCAGCCCCGCCTCGGTCAGCACCGCGTCGGTCGCGGCCAGCAGGGCGTTGCGCAGATCGCCGTGATGATAGGCCGGCGGCGGCTTCGCCGCCCCGCGTTTGAGCGTCGCGCCCGATCGTCTCGCAGCCATGCCGCCTCCCGCTCGCCGATGCCATGAGTCGCCTGCGTCTTGACGCTGTCAAGTTCGGCCGCTAGCGTCCAGCCCGTAAATCTAGACAATGTCTATCGCAGGAGCCAGCGATGTCCCACGAGCAGCTCTTCTCCCTGGCCGGATCGGCGGCGCTGGCCGGATGGCTGCTGCTGGCGCTGGTGCCGCTGCGCTTCGGCTGGCCGCGGCACGCGGCGGTGGGCATCGCGCTGCTGATCGCCGCGCTCTACGCGGCGCTGATCGGCGTCTACTGGACGCGAGGCGCGGGCGGCTTCGGCAGCCTCGCGGACGTGGCGCGGCTGTTCGAGAGCCGCGGCCTGCTGCTCGCGGGCTGGGTGCACTACCTCGCCTTCGACCTGCTGGTCGGGACCTGGATCCGCGGCGAGGCGGGTCGCATCGGCCTGCCGCACTGGCTCCTCGTGCCTTGCCTGGTGCTCACCTTCCTGCTCGGTCCGCTGGGCTGGCTCGTGTTCATGGCGTTGCGGCTGTTCCGCCTGCGCACCGCCGTCGCCGGCTGACCGTCCCAACCCGCAACGCGAGGATCGCCATGGCTGTCACGCTCTCCGACGGAAGGCGCGCCGACGGGCCGCGCCTCTCCCCCCGCGCGCTCCACGACGCGCAGCCGCACCTCGCCACCGGCGCTCTGCTGTCGCTGCTGGCACTGGTGCCGGTGCTGATCGCGCTCACGATCGACACGCGCACGGTCAACGACCTCAACATCTGGATCAAGCCCGCCAAGTTCCTGGTCTCCTTCGTCGTCTACCTGGGCACGCTCGCCTGGGTGTTCGGGCAGTTGCCGCGCGCGGTGCAGACCTCGACCAGCGGGCGCGCGATCATTGCGATCGCGCTCGTCGCCTGCGTGCTCGAGAGCCTGTGGCTGATCGGCGCCGCGGTGGCGGGCGTGCCGGCGCACTTCAATCGCGCGTCGCCGATCTGGAGCGCGGCCTACAGCGCCGCCGGTGTCGTCGCCGTCGCGATGATCGCCGTCATCCTGTGGCAGGGCGTGCTGGTGGCGCGGCAACCGCGCGGCGTCGTCGCACCGGCGCTGAAGACCGCGATCGTTCTGGGCGCGGTGATCTCTTTCGTCGCGACCATGCTCGCCGCCGGCTACCTCGCGTCGGGCACCGGCCACTGGATCGGCGGCAGCCGCAGCGACGCCGATGGTCTACCGCTGCTCGGCTGGTCGCGCAGCGGCGGCGACCTGCGGGTCGCGCATTTCTTCGCGCTGCACGCGCAGCAGGCGCTGCCGCTGCTCGGCGTTCTGCTGGTGGCGCTGCGCCGGCCGGAAGCCACGGTTGCCGTGTGGCTCGGCGCGGCCGCCTACGTGGCGCTGATCGCCTTCACCTTCGTCCAGGCCCTCGACGGCGCGCCGTTCCTGCCCTGGTTGGGCCGATGACGACAGCCTCGGCGCGCGGCAGCCTCGCTGACGGTTGCGTTCAGACCTTGCCGGCCAAACCCAGGCCCATCCGGTCCATCGCATGCCGCACGGCCTGCTTGAGCACCTTGGCCTTGAGGTCGAGCTTGTCGACGCACTGACCGTTCATCACCCCGGCCAGTCCGTGCACGCTCGACCAGATGTACAGCGCATCGAGTTCCACGAGGTCGCTGACGGCGGCCGAGTCGCCGTGCATGCGCCGAAGCACGCCGCGCAGCACGTCGAAGGCGTGCGTGGCGTCGCCGACGAGTTCCACCTGCCGGGCCGACTCCGGCCAGGTGGTGCGGAACATCAAGCGGTACTCCAGCGGATGCTGCCGGGCGTAGGCCAGGTATTGCAGCCCCAACGACTCCAGGTCCTGCGCCGGGTCTTCGAAGCGGGCCCGCGCATCGAGATGCGCGGCGAAGCGCTGAAAGCAGCGGCGCATCACCTCGGCCAGCAGATGGTCGCGCGCGATGGGCTCCAAGGTTCCGAGGCCGCAATTCGGGCAGGTGCGCATGTCGATGTCGTAGATCCGGCGCAGGAGATCCGCCCAGCGCAAGCCCGGCCGGGGCGCGTGCGCATCGCTTGATCGGCAGCCGGGGACGGAGCCCGACGCGGCGGTGGCAATCCGCGCTCGCTCCGTCCCGGGTTGCAGGCTCGCTAACAATGCGCGAGCCGAAAGCCCGGCTCACCGCCGCCGCAGGACGCGAGCGCCGAGCAGGCCGAGCCCGAGCAGCGCCAGGCTCGACGGCTCCGGGACCGCAGCGCCCGGCACGGCGGTCGCCCTGATCTCGAAGCTGTTCTGAAACCCGCTCGCGCTCCACGTGCTGCCGCCGTCGAAGCTCGAGCGATAGGCGCCAAACGAGACGATCCCCGAGGGAGTCTGCATCGGATCGGAGGCCGTCCAGAACAGGCCCGAGTCACTCGGAGCGGCATCGGCGTGAACGACCAGCCAATAGGTCGTGTTGGCCATCAGCGTGACGCTCGAAACCGGAACGAGCTCCTCGTCGTGCGGGACGTCGAGGAGCGGGCTCGATGGCGGCGTGAAGCTCGCGAGCACCGTCGTCCCGGGCGCGTTCGGGTTGCCCGAGTCGCTGAGCAGCTCGAGGATTGGCGGCGTCGACGGTTTCGGAAAGGGCGAAACCTCGGGCCTGCCGATGCGCGACAACCGCAAGACGACCGAGTCGAGGCTGTAAGCCTGCGGCCCGTTTGAGAAGGAGAATGACTTGTAGTTGGTGTTACTCAGCGGATTGGAGAAGAACGACGTGCCGCCGCCGGAAGGCAGATTGCCAAGGATGGCCTCCGCGTCGGCCGAGGCGGCGCCGAGCATGATGGTGCCGGCGACGAGCGACCGCGCCACAACGGGGATCGCATGGGACCAGACCTGCATTGGTGACTCCTCTTCCGTGACGGCTGCCGGCGTTGCGAGAGCGGCAATCGCGCCGAAAAGCCACACCGCACAGTCGACGCAGCGACCGTGCCTGTCGAGTTTTATTCAATGATCTCAAGCTTGCGTTGAGCGCCTGTCCACGAACTGGACGTTGTCGACGTCGATCGCCGCGGCGCGGCGTGCGGTCGACGCGAGGGATCGGATCAGCTGGGCGAGAGATGTGCCCGCATCCGCGCGCGCATGGCCGCGTCGGCGGCGGACACGAGCCCCGCGGTCTCGGCCCCCACCGATGCGGACACCGCCGCATGCGGGCGAAGTCGCATGGCGTTTACTTTTCCTATCGCGCGATCACCGGCGGCGTCGACCTGTTCCCACCGGCTGCGGCCATCGATGCCGCCAGCTACACC
>JANNTF010000457.1:0-3033 GCA_031403455.1 Alphaproteobacteria bacterium
CAGCGCGAACAGAGAATTGGCGACTACAAAAAACTTCTCGTTGGGAACTATATAATCAGCACAGAGGGCAATAAAGTAAAAGCCACACCCCTGGAGAAAATCCGAATCTTTTACAACGAATTATCTGTGCCCGAAACAACATTGTACTCAACAAATACAAATTTCACGGCGCGCTTGGCGATCATTCTTGAGGCGCCTTTGACAACTAAGAAATATAACCCTTCGGTATCCAATTTTAGGACGTCAATTTCTTGTACCTTTTCGCTTTCACAAAACTCGTCAAATGGCACGCAATCAACCTGAACGATCTCTGATTTCTTATTGAGCCGAACTGCATAGGGCACGTCATATCGCAAGCTGTTTATCTTGGGAATTCCATAATAAAAACATTCACAGGCCCGAATTTATCAGAAAATGAAATATTGAATATACAAACCTTCGTCCAATTTTCACTTCCTTTCTTTAGTTCAAGAGACGTCGGCTTGAGTGGCTCAAAGGGATATATAGCCGCCGACGGAAATTTCTCGCGGACGAGGTCGATTGTCTGGCCCAGGCTTTCCTCAACATCAAAAAAATATTCAAAGTTTTGTTCCACTCCTGATGCAAGGCCACTATATCGATCAGTGGATCATATCCAATCTGGACATGACGTTTTTTTGATTGCAAGAATTCTTGTTTTATCAAGAAAAGTTTGATAAATTTCGCCATCACATCAAGAAACGACATTTCTGCCGCTGTAGATTTTGAATTTAGAATTTTCTGTATTCACCGATAGAGTATAGGACGACCGGACGCCAGCGGCGCCCAGCGGCGTTTGCGGTCGAGAAAACCTTCCGCTTTCAGAAGCTTGGCCAAGAGGAGATGCCGCACTCGGGTCAACTTGATCCAATCGCTGGCCTCATAGAACCATGGGCTGCTGCGGAGTCGCCTCAACGGCAATTTGCTGTCGAGCGCACCGCGCTTCGACGTCATCGAATCCAGGCTGTGTTCGCTGACCCAGGCCGCTTTCGGCCATATCACGGCATAGAAGGTGAGCGGAATGAGGTCGCGCCCATAGGTGTCGATCGCCTGCCGCATCGGGAAGAAATGCGCCACCCGCTTCGCCGCTCCGCGGCGGCTGATGAAATAGGCGTGCAGGGTTTGCGGCCCGGCCGAGAGAAGATGCGCCCGGAAGCCCCCGAGGAGATCGATCCGGTCGTCCCGATCGTAGAAGACCGGCGTCGTTTCGTTTCGATTTAAACAATCCAGCAAACAGATGTCGAACTTCGTCGCATCGATGCCGGTGCGCAGCACGTCCGCGATTTTCGCATCGATGCGCGCATCGTCCTCGAGGATCAGGGCCACGTCATGGTCGCTGGCAAGCAGTCGCTGATAGACCGCGTGGTGGGAGAGATTGCAGCCGATCATGCCGGCGGACAGGCCGGATTCGGGCACCGTCACGCTGCGCATATGCGCATCGGAAAGCGTTTGGCCGTCGACGCCATCGATCACTTCGTAGTCGATCCCGATCCGATCGAGATGGGCCGTGATCTCTCGACGGCGTTCTGGCGCCCGAACGAGGCTGATCACGAAGACAGGGATTTGTCGCATTGAAGATCCGAGGGCTTTACGCGGACGTGTCGCCGGAACCTACAACCCATCCGGGGCGGGTGCCCACAGTCAGATCGCCCGGCACGGGAATTTCACCGCGGCGCGACATCGTCAGACAACCACCGACGCGCTCCCCGACAAGGGCGCCCAGCGCCGGGATGGGTCGAGGATATGCTCCGAGGCCAGCAGTTTCACGAGCCAGCGACGGCGCAGCCACTTCATCGTGAGCAGGTCGTGAAGGCGGTAGAACATCATGCTGCGACGGAACCGCATGAAGCTGAGCTGGCGAACGCGTCCCTCCTGCTGGGATGTGAATGTCTCCAGGCTATGCTCACTGAGCCAGGCCGCCTTGGGGTGGATCACCGAGTAGAAGCGAAACTGCAGCGGCAAGTGATCGTAGGTATCGATGCAGTCGCGTATCGGCAGCATGTGCGCATCGCGCCGCATGGCGGCGGATCGCGAAAGCAGCATCGCATGCGTGCGCTGCGGGCCGGCGGAGAGCCGGTGGGCGCGAAATCCACCCGCCAGGCCGATGCTGTCGTCACGATCGTAAAACACGAGGCCGTGTGGATTGCGATCGGCGCAATCGAGGAACAGGATATCGAACCCGGTCGCATCGATGCCCTCGCGCAGCATGGTCGCGACGCCAGTGTGAAGTCGCGCGTCGTCCTCCAGGATCAGGCAGACCTCGCGACCAGACGCGAGAAACCGTCGCGACACCTCGTGATGCGACAGATTGCAGCCGATCATCCCGGGGTGAAGTTGGACGCCCGGAGCCACGACGCTGCGCAGCTCGTCCGGCGACAAGGTCTTCCCGTCGACGGCATCGACGACCTCATACGCGAGTCCCAACCCATCGAGATGCGCGGTGATCGCCTTGCGGCGCTCGGGCGCGCGCAACAGGCTGATGACGTAGACGGGAATCTGTCCCATTGAAGCTCCGGAAGCGGCCTACAAAGCGCGCGGCGTTGCCGCCGAGCAAAGTTTCGCCGGAACTTGGTAATTCATCCGGCCGGGTACGCACAGACAGTTCGGATGGCGCCGGAATCTCACGAACATCCGACAGAGCCTTGCGAGAACACGCCCCTCACGCCGACCCGAGGGCGGAAAACCGCTTGCCACGGGCGCTGTGTTGCCTATATTCCGCGCCGCTAAACGCTAAGGTCTAGCTAATAGGCCAGCGCCGATAAGAACAAGAAAGCTGGCCGACCGGCCGGCTTTTTTGTTTGTGCGATCTTACTCCCGGGTCGTGCCCCACCGGATAGGGCGGGAACTGGGCGCTACCCCAACGAAGCGCAGATCAACGAAGCAGGCATGGACCAACGTCAGGCGACCCTCGAAGACCTCATCCAGCCGACCGTGGACGCACTCGGGTACGACCTCGTGCGCCTCATGGTCTCGGGGCGGCAGCGTCCGGTTTTGCAGGTGATGGCCGAGCGCAAG
>JANNTF010000458.1:0-4409 GCA_031403455.1 Alphaproteobacteria bacterium
GGCCGCATCGTCGAGCGCGGTCGTGTCGATGACGTGCTCGATCGACCCGCTCATCCCTACACCGCCGGCTTGATCGGCTCGGTGCCGGGCCGCAACGTGCGCGGCAAGCCGCTGCAGCAGATTCCTGGAATCATGCCGTCCCTGCTGGGGCTTCCCGGGGGCTGCGCGTTTCGCACGCGCTGCACGCGCGCCGATGCGCTGTGTGCCGAGGATCCTCCGGAAAGGGATTTCGGCGCCGACGCGCATCGCGCGCGGTGTGTGCATCCGCTGGTGGAGGCGGCGGCGTGAGCGACGCAACGGTGATCCAGCTCAAATCGGTCTCCAAGCGCTTCGTGAAGCGACTCGATGCGGCGGCGAAGCTCGGCAATCTGCTCGGTGCGGGGATGCGCGAGGAGGTCGTCCACGCGGTCGATCATGTGGACCTGGAGATCCGCAAGGGTGAGGTGGTTGGACTCGTGGGCGAGTCCGGCTGTGGAAAATCGACGCTCGGGCGGATGGTTGCGGGCATTCTCGAGCCATCCGACGGCACGGTGCTCTACCGCGGCAGCGAAGTCTCGAAGATGAGCCGTCGCGACGGACGCGCCGCCACGCTGGCTGTGCAGATGATCTTCCAGGATCCCTTCGCATCGCTCAATCCGCGCATGCGGGTGCGTGACATCATCGGCGAGGCGCCGCTCTATCACGGGCTGGTGCAGAAGGCGGAGTACGAGAGCTATGTCGACGAGGTGATGCGTCGGGTCGGCCTCGATCCGGGCTACAAGCGGCGCTATCCGCATCAATTCTCGGGCGGTCAGCGGCAGCGCATCGGTATCGCACGGGCGCTCGCGGTAAAGCCCGAGTTCATCGTCTGCGACGAGGCTGTCGCCGCGCTCGACGTGTCGATCCAGGCGCAGATCCTCAACCTCTTCATCGCGCTCCGCGAGGAGCTGTCGCTCACCTATCTATTCATCAGCCATGATCTCGGCGTCGTTCGTCACCTCTCCGATCGCGTCGTGATCATGTATCTGGGTCGCGTGGTGGAGGAAGGGGATGCCGAGGAACTCTTCGTCGCGCCCAATCATCCCTACACGATCGCCCTGCTCGCGGAGATCCCGCGGCTCGACACGCGCCAGCGGCAATTCGCGCCGGTGAAAGGTGAGATCCCGTCGCCGCTGGATCCGCCGGCGGGCTGCCATTTCCACCCGCGGTGTCCGCACGCGATGGAGCGGTGCCGGCGGGATGCGCCTGCACTGCGCGAGATCGCGCCGGGCCGACGTTCCGCCTGCCATCTCAATGATGGAAGCTGATCACAGCGGCGAATTTCCTGGTGTTTGGCGACGATGGGACGCCGCCACGCCGCGCGTGCCGTTGGTGTTGGACTCACCGCATAGCGGAACCAGCTACCCCGCCGATTTCGGCCACGCCGCGCCGCTTGCGACATTGCGGCGATCGGAGGACACGCATGTCGACAGGCTGTTTTCGGCGGCGCCGCGTCACGGCGCGCCTCTGCTCGCGGCGCTGTTTCCACGCAGCTATGTCGACGTCAACCGCGCGTTGGAAGATCTCGATCCGGCGATGCTCGATGCGCCCTGGCCGTCCGCCGTCAACCCGGGGCAGAAGACCCAGCTCGGCATCGGCCTGATCTCGCGGCTCTGTGGCGCCATGGTTCCGATCTACGATCGCAAGCTGAGCGTGGCGGAGATCAGCGGCCGCATCGACGGCTACTGGCGGCCGTACCATCAGGAGCTCGATCGCCTGCTCGACGAGACACAGACGCGCTTCGGCATCGCCTTTCACTTGGACTGCCATTCCATGCCGCCGACGGGGGTCGAAGGCATGGCGGCGGATGCCGGTCGGCCGCGCGTCGATTTCGTGCTCGGCGATCGGGATGGCTCGACGTGTGCGCCGGCGTTCACCGCCGCCGCGCACGCGTATCTCGCGGCACGCGGCTACACGGTCCGTTGCAACGATCCGTTCAAGGGTGTCGAACTGGTGCGCAAGCATGGTCGGCCCGCGGCGCGGCGCCACTCCTTGCAGATCGAGGTCAATCGCAAGCTCTATCTCGACGAGGACACGCGTGCGCCCAATGCGGGATTCGAGCGCACCCACGCCGATTTGACCGGGTTGATCGCGGCTCTCGCGGATTTCGTGACCGCGCAGAAGCCGTGATCAACGGCGACCGTGGGCCAGTCGAAGGGCTTCGGGATGACGCCGCAGGCATGCCATCGCCCACACTCCCAGAGCCGGACCGACGACGAGCACGCTGAACGCCCAATGCCAGCCGAGCGCATCCACCGCGTAGGGCATGAGGTGAATCGTGACGAGGGTGAGCAGGAATCCGATGCAGGTCTGAACCGTCAGCATCGTCCCAACCAGGCGTGGATCGGAGAGTTCCGCGATGGCGGCGGAGAATTGCGCCGAGTCCGCCACGATCGCCACGCCCCAGATCACGCAGAGACAGGTCAGGACTCCCGGATGGCCGCCGAACAGCAGGCCGATCAGCGCGGCACAAGCGCCGCTGATCGTCATGGCGGCGATCGTGATCGCGGTCCGGCCGAAGCGATCGGCGAGCTTGCCGCCGGCGATGCAGCCGACGAGACCGCCGACGCCGATTGCGGCGAAGGTGGCGATGCCGGCCCAGGAGGCTGCATGCTCGCCGCCGGGATCGATGCGGAAGCTCGCGTCGAGGAAGACGCCGAGCCACGCCCACATCGCGTAGAGCTCCCACATGTGGCCGAGATAGCCGCCGAGCGCGAGGCGCAGAGCGGGGCGACGGAACATGTCCAGCGCCATGCGCGGATCGAAGGGCGGGGCCGCCGCCCGGCCCGGACCGAGCGGCACCATCGTGATCGTGAGCGACGCGAGTGCCGCGGCGATCGAGGTCGTGGCGAGCGTGACTTTCCAGTCGAGGCCACCGAGCGCGTTGAAGAGATGCGGTGCGGCAGAGCCGAGGCTGAGCGCACCGACCAGGATGGCGACCAGGAATCCGAGATCCTTTTCCGCCCAGCTTGCGATCATCTTCATGCCGACGGGATAGATGCCGGCCATGCAGATGCCGGTCAGGAACCGCAAGCCGAGGGCGCTCGTGGAGTTCGGATCGAGCAGGAGCAGGCCGGCATTCGCGGCCGCCGCGACGAGGCCGGAGATCAGGAACAAGCGGCGCAGCTCGACACGATCGGCGAGCATCAGCGCCGCGCTCAGCAGCGTACCCAGGACGAAGCCCGCCTGGACACTGCTCGTGAACAGCGATTCCTGAGCGCTCGAGATCGCGTGCCCGGCGCGAAGCGATGGAACGATCGCGGAGGCGGAGAACCACAGCGACATCGCGCCGACCTGGGTCAGCGCCAGGAGCAGGATTCCGACGCGCCTGCGAGCGCCTGGCTCGGCGTGAGTCGGAGGATCGGTCAGGGCGCGAATTGCTCCTTGAGTACGCGCTCCTCGAGATTCTGATCCGGGTCGAACATCAGGGTGAAGTTGATATCCGTGGCCTCGTAGACCTCGACATGCACGACATCGCGCACTTCCATGTTGTCGGCGGTCGCGCTGACCGGGCGTTTGTCCGGCTCCAGCACGTCGAACCCGACGCGCGCGGTACGCTGCAGCAGCGCACCGCGCCAGCGTCGTGGCCGAAAGGCGCTGATCGGCGTGAGCGCGAGCAGCCCGGCGCCGAGCGGCAGGATCGGCCCATGCGCCGAGAGATTGTAGGCGGTGCTGCCTGCGGGCGTCGCGATCAGCACGCCGTCGCAGGCGAGTTCATCCAGTCGCACCACGCCGTCCACGCTGATCCGCACTTTCGCAGTCTGTCGCTGCTGGCGAAACAGGGCGACTTCGTTGATGGCGATGGCGCTGGCGCTCTGACCGGCGATCGTCGTCGCATCCATGCGCAGCGGATGGAGGCTGACATGCGTCGCCTTGGCCAGGCGCTCGTCGAGATCGTCTTCGCGATGTTCGTTCAGGAGGAAGCCGACGCTGCCGCGGTTCATGCCGAAGACCGGCAGTTTCGTGCCGATGTAGCGATGCAGGGTCTGCAGGAGAAAGCCGTCGCCGCCAAGCGCGACGATCACGTCCGCCTTCTTGACGTCGACGGCGGGGTAGCGGGCGACGATGCGTTCGCGCGCTTCGCGCGCGGGATCGGTGTCGGCCGCGATGACGGCGATGCGAAGGCGTGTCATGGAAGACTCACTATAGCGCAGACCGGGGCTTGGCCTGAATCACGAGGAGGGTGCCAATCGGGTCGCTGACCAGTAGGCCGCGGCGCCGATCAGGCAGATCCCGGCGAGGGCGATCAGCATCGGCTCATAGGCTCGGCCCATCGACCACAGCAACGCCCCGCACGCCGGTCCAGCGGCGCGGGCGAATGTCGTCGGCAAGGTGAGGCTGCCGGAGATCGTGCCGTAGTTCCGTGCGCCGAACAGGTCGCGCACGATCGT
>JANNTF010000459.1:0-3286 GCA_031403455.1 Alphaproteobacteria bacterium
GATGCAGATCGCCGCCGGTCATCGGCTTGGGCACGCCGGTCGTGGTCGGCAGGCTCAGCGGCAGGCCGCGGATCGAGCGCACGGCGAGATAGCCGAAGCATTGCGCCTCGATGAAATCGCCTTGCCAACCCACGGACTCGACCGGCTCCACGGCGACGCCGAGACGCCGCGCGAGTCCACGCATGAAGAATTGATTGTGCCGCCCGCCGCCGGTGACCAGCCAAAGCTGCGGCGCCTGCGGCACATGCGCGAGTCCGGCCACGACGGACTCGATCGTGAACGCCGCCAGCGTCGCTGCGCCGTCGGCGAGCGACAGCGTGTCGACGAGCTTGGCGCGCGCATGGAAGTCGTTGCGGTCGAGTGATTTCGGCGCCGGCAGCGCGAAATAGGGATGGCCCATCAGTGCGGCGAGAGTCGCGCGGTCGATCTTGCCCGACGCCGCGATCTTGCCGGCCGCGTCGTAGGGCTGGCCGGTATGGCGCATCACCCAATCGTCGAGCAGCGCACTCGCCGGCCCGGTGTCGAAGGCGATCGTCGTCGAATTGTCGATATACGTGACGTTCCCGACGCCGCCGAGATTGAGCACCATCACAGGCTGTGCCAGCTTCGCCGCGAGGGCGCGATGATAGAGCGGCGCGAAGGGCGCACCCTGCCCGCCCGCGGCGACATCGGCGTGGCGGAAATGATCGACCGTGTCGATGCCGAGCCGGGCGGCCACGCGCGCGCCCGAGCCGAGCTGGCGCGTGAAGCGCCTTTCCGGACGATGCAGGATCGTCTGGCCATGCAGCCCGATCAGCGCGATGTCCCCCGCGACGAGCCCGGCTTCGCGCATCAGCTGGCCGATCGCCTGGGCATGCGCCTCGCTCACCGCTTCATCCGCCGCCAGCAAAGGCTCGTTCTCAGCGCGCGCCGCATCGGCCGCGATCGCGAGCAGATCGCGCCGCAGCGCGTCCGGGTAGGGAAAGGTGGCGCCGGCGCCGACAAGCAGCCTGTCTTCGCCATCCGTCTCGACCACGGCCACGTCGATGCCATCCATCGAGGTGCCGCTGATGACGCCGATCGCGCGCATCGTCTCGGTCATGCCTGCCTCATCGATTTCTCCGTCGGTTGCGGGGCCAGCTCGGCCGTGGCCTCCGTGCCGGTTCTTTGTTAAGCAAGCACGCTGCCAACCCGGGAGGAAGCACCATGAACCACAAACTCTCCATCGCATCCGCCGCCGCCGCCGTATCGATCGCGATCAGCGCGCACGCGCAGGTGCTCGAGGTCGGGTTCGATCAATCACCGGCCGGGCTCGATCCGCATATCGTGACCGCCTTCGCCAGCTTCGCGATCATCAACGGGACGATCTACGAGGGCCTCACCGCGGTCGACAAGGATCTGCGCGTGCGCCCGTCGCTCGCCGAATCCTGGACCGTCAGCGACGACGGCAAGACCTATCGCTTCAAGCTGCGCGCCAACGTCAAGTTCCATAACGGGGCGGCGATGGAAGCCGCCGACGTCGTGGCGACGGTGAAGCGCGTGCTCAGCCAGCAGATCGGCTCGCCGCTCGCCAGCCGTTTCGCCGCCATCGACAGCGCGACGGCAATCGACGCGACCACGGTCGAGCTCAAGCTCAAGGAAACCTCGGCGCCGATGCTGACCTCGATCGCGACGCTCGCGATCGTGCCGCGCACGATGGAGGCCGACAAGGACTCGCTGCAGAAGCAGCCGATCGGCACCGGGCCGTTCAGCTTCGCCGAGTGGCAGCCCAACAGCTTCATCCGACTGACCAAGCATGCGGGCTATTGGGGCGCGGGCCTGCCCAAGCTCGACGGCATCAAGTTCAACCTCGTGCCGGAATCGGCGACGCGTCAGGTCGGGCTCACGAGCGGCACTTACGCGCTGCTGCCGAATATCGACGCCTCCACCGCGCTGCAGCTCCAGGGCAAACCCAATGTGAAGCTCGTGGAGACGCTGGAGCTCGCCTACACCCTGGTCGGCTTCAACACGTCGAAGCCGCCGTTCAACGATGCGCGTGTGCGCGAAGCCGTGAACTACGCGCTCAACCGCGCCGAGATCGTCGCGGCCGCGCAATTCGGCAAGGGCGTGCCCGGCGGACCGCTCTCGCCGGCGCTCAAGGATTGGGCGACGGACACCAAGGAATTCGCCTGCTACGCGCATGATCCCGCCAAGGCGCGCGAGCTGCTCAAGGCCGCCGGGATCGCCGAGCCGATCGCGGTGACGATGAACGTGCTGCCGCGCCAGGATATCAAGGACGTGGCCCAGGTCGTGCAGGCGCAGCTCAACAAGGCCGGCTTCAAGGTCGAGCTCAAGAATCAGGAGCTCGGTCAGTTCATCCAGGACTGGCGCAACTCGAACTTCGACATGTTCGCCTCGACCAATGCCGGGAGCCCCGATCCGGACGACTATTTCTTCCGCACCTTCCGCACCGGCGGCTCGACCAACGTGTTCAAGTATTCAAACCCGCGGATCGACGAGCTGCTCGACAAGGCGCGCGCCACGCTGGATGCGGGTCAGCGCAAGACGATGTACGCGGAAGTGCAGAAGACCCTCGCCTGCGAGGGCCCGATCGCGCATCTCACCTATGGCCAGCTCTTCTCGGCGCTGCGCACGAATGTGCAGGGCTACGAGATCATGGCCAACCGCTCGCTCTCATACCTGCGCGAGGCCAGCCAGGCGCGTTGAGAGAAAACCGGGACGTACCCCCATTTAGAAGAATCAGGGTACGTCCCGGGTTTTCCCGCCCGCATCGCAACTTTAACCGTCGGCCGCACTTACACTTGCAATCATGGTTAGCGATTGAGTTGTGGAACTTCAACAGCTTGCGCCGCTGGCACGTCAATTGCTGCTGAGTTGTCGAACGCAGGACGAAAGGACAACCCAATGCTGAGGACCACCACTCTCGTCGCCACTCTATGCCTCGCCTTCGCGGCGGCACCCGCCGACGCGACCGTGCTCATCAACAACGCGACCCAGGGTTTCTACAACAGCGGCATCGGGGACCTCGCGGCCGATGCGTGGATGAACGACGCGACCCAGAATGGCAATGGCGGCAGCGCGCGCATGTTCCCTGGCGCCAATGTCTCGCAGGGCGATCCCACCGCCACGTTCCTGACTGCGCCGAATTTCTCCGGAGCCGGCGTCGGCATCACGGCCGCGTTGGGCAATTGGCTGACGACGCCGGCCACGCCGGGCGGAAGCTGGACCGGGCTGCAGGCGATCCCCAGCGGCTGGACGGTCAATGACGAGACCGCGATCATCTACTCGCTGACCTCCGGTTTCGGTC
>JANNTF010000460.1:0-3685 GCA_031403455.1 Alphaproteobacteria bacterium
ACCAGATGGCCCTTGCCGAGCCCCCCGATGGCCGGGTTGCAAGACATCTCACCGATTTTCCGCGGGTCATGGGTGAAGAGCGCCGTCCGCGCACCCATCCGAGCGGCCGCGGCCGCGGCCTCACAGCCCGCGTGTCCACCGCCAACAACAATCACATCAAAGGCTTCTACAGCACTCATGGGCGGCGGACCTTAGGTTCGCCCCCGCCGGCGGTCAATGTTTCACGTGAAGCAGGAAAATTTATCGTTTAAAGCCAGTTATTTACCGATGCAGAAGCTGGCGAAGAGCACGTCGAGCATGTCCTCGACGCCGCTGCGGCCGGTGATCCTGCCGATGGCCTCGGCCGCCACCCGGAGTTCCTCAGCAATGAGCTCGGCCTCCTCGGCGCGGCGCGCCCGTAGCAACGCATCACGCGCCGAAATCAGGACCTCACGGTGCCGGGCACGCGTGATGATCACGTCTTCACGGGTGGCAGCACGGAGAGCGCTCTTTGCTCGGGCCTCGAGGATCGCCAGGAGCTGATCCAATCCGCGGCCATCGTGCACGCACATCATGACGATTTGTCCACCATGACCGGGTGGCGCAAAATTCGGGATGAGATCGATCTTGTTCCAGACGATGACCGAGGCGGGATCGATCAGATCCCGCAGCGCCGCGTCGGCCCAAGCGGTCGAAGCGGTATCCGCCGGCAGCACGATCAGTCGCAGATCCGCCATGGATGCGCGCTGGCGTGCGCGCCGCATGCCCTCGATTTCGATCTCGACGTGACCGGTCGCGCACGCGTCATCCAGCGCGCGCAATCCGGCGGTATCCGCGAGCGTTACCGGCCACCCCCCGAGATCCATCGCGACCTCGATGACGTCGCGAGTCGTCCCCGCGACCGCCGACACGATTGCGGCTTCGCGCCCGGCGATGGCGTTCAGCAGCGAGGATTTGCCGGCATTGGGGGGCCCCAGGATGGCGATGGAGAAGCCATCACGGAGCCGCTCACCACGTCGATCGTCGCTGAGATAACGTTCGATTTCATTTGTAATAACAATAAGTTCTGCTTCAAGAGCGTAAACGAGACCGCCGGGAATATCCTCGTCTGGGAAGTCGATCTCGGCCTCTGCATGCGCGCGTGCGCGCATGAGTCGCTGGCGCCAGGTCTCGCATGCTGTGCCCAACCCACCCGCGAGCTGTCGCAAGGCTTGCTGCGCCTGTTGACTGGTTTCGGCTGCGATCAGATCGCCCAGCGCCTCGATCTGTGTCAGATCCAATTTGTCGTTCAGGAAGGCACGGCGCGCAAACTCGCCAGCCCGGGCAAGCCGCAAATCGGGCGCGGCGCCGAGCGCCGCCAAGGCGGTTCGGCACGTCGCATGGCTTCCATGCAGCTGGATCTCCGCGACGTCCTCACCCGTGAAGGAGTGTGGCGCCGGATACCACAGGATGAGCGCATCATCGAACGCCGCGCCGCTGGTCGGATCCAGCAGCCGGCGCCTTGTGGCGACGCGCGGCGCCGGGAGCTGGCGTCCCGTCATCTCTTCGATCGCCCTGGCGGCATGCGGTCCGGAGACGCGGATCACAGCGACAGCCGAAATGCCGGGCGGGGTGGCAAGTGCGTAGATCGTATCGGGCGCCGGTTCACTCATCGTCGCCATGGAATAGCCCAGCAGCGTGCTTCAGTTCCACTCGACGCTGTCGTGTCGCTTCCGCAGTATCCGGCATCGATTCCCTTCGAGCATCGCGTCATGACCCTCGACCCAAGACGCCACGCCCACCGCCCCGATCTTGCCGATGCGAGATTGGAAGGTCGCGTCGTGGCCGCGCGCTTCGTCGCGGCAGAGATGCAGCGCGTCATCGCGCCGTCTGCCGCGCTTCGCCGTCATCCGGCCGACGACGCGCCGCTCGATACCGAAGCGCTGCATGGCGAGCATGCCGCGGTGTTCGAGCGGCGGGACGATGGCTGGTGCTGGGTTCAACTCCAGCAGGATTCCTATGTCGGATACGTCCGCGCGAGCCTGCTCGGCGAGCGCGGCGCGCCGGCGTCGCATCGTGTCACCGTGCCCAGGAGTTTCGTGTACCCCGAGGCGAACATCAAAGCGCCGCCGATCTCGTGGCTGCCTCTCGGCGCCGAGATGGCGGCGCGCGTGCATGACGATCGCTTTCTCGCGCTCGACGATGGCGGGTACATCATCGCGTCTCATGCTGGAGACCTCAGGGCAGCGGCGCTCGACTTCGTGGCGATCGCGGAATCTTTCGTCGCGGTGCCGTATCTCTGGGGCGGCAAGACCAGTCTCGGTGTCGATTGTTCGGGTCTCGTGCAGATCGCGCTGTCCGCCGCCGGGGTCGCAGCGCCGCGTGACAGCGACATGCAAGCGAACGAAGTCGGACAGCGCGTGAACGACTACGGCGCGCTGCGCCGCGGCGATCTCGTGTTCTGGCCTGGCCATGTCGGCGTGATGCGCGATGCCGCGACGTTGCTGCATGCCAATGGCCACCACATGCAGGTCGCCTCCGAGAAGCTGGCGGATGCCGTCGCTCGAATCGAATTGCGCGCGAGCAGCCCGATCACCGCGGTCCGACGGCTCGCATCCGTGACGTGACTCTCACCCGGCCTTGGTCGGACCGTCTTCGGGTTTCAACATCAGACGCGCGACGCGTTCGCCGCGCTGGAGATGGGTTTCCAGAATCTCGTCGATGTCGGCGTTGGTCTTGACGCTGTACCAGACGCCTTCGGGATAGATGACCATCGTCGGCCCGAGTTCGCAGCGATCGAGGCAGCCTGCCTGGTTGATGCGCACGTCGCCAAGGCCGAGTTCCTTGGCGCGCGCCTTCATGTAGTTGCGCAGCGCCTCGGCGCCGCGCTCCTTGCACGAGCCGCGCTTGTGGCCCGGCGGCCGCTCATTCACGCAGGCGAAAACATGCGCTTCGTAATAGGGCTTGGGATCATCGGGGCGTGAACGCATCGGGGCCGGATCTCCTGGAAATGATTCAACGCCACGCTCTCTACCGGAGCGGCGGGGCGCAGCGCTACTTCTTGTTCGGGTCGAGCGCGCTCGCCGCGAACTGCGCCCAGAAGCGCTGGAGATTCTCGACCCCCTGCATCGCCGGCGGCATCCACGTCTTCATCATTTCGGCCGTGTCCATCGCCGCGAGGCTTTGCATCATCCGGGCCTCGATCTCCTTCAGGACCTTTTCCTGGAGGGGTTCGACGTCGGGCAAGCCGAAGAAGGCGCGGGCTTCGGCGGGCGTGCAATCGATATCGAACGTCACTTTCATCTGCGATCTCCCTCGGCCGCGCGCGGTTGTTGCCAGGTCGGACGGCTTCTATGTTCGCTTGCGTTCGAACCGCGGGGCAAGGAGGCCCTCATGACTCCCGGCTTTCCCGCGCGCAACCTCCTCGGGCAGGAGACATCGCCCTACCTGCTTCAGCACGCCGACAATCCGGTGCATTGGCGTGGGTGGAATGCGGCGGCCCTCGCCGAAGCCAAGGCGCTGAGGCGGCCGATCCTGCTGTCGATCGGCTATGCCGCCTGCCATTGGTGCCATGTGATGGCGCATGAATCGTTCGAGGACGATGCGACCGCCGCGGTGATGAATGCGCTGTTCGTCAACATCAAGGTCGACCGTGAGGAACGCCCGGATCTGGATCAAATCTATCAGGCTGCGTTGGGGATGGTGGGCGAGCAGGGCGGCTGGCCGC
>JANNTF010000461.1:0-2905 GCA_031403455.1 Alphaproteobacteria bacterium
CCATGTCCAGCAGGATGAATTCGCCGCCGGCGTTGGCGACGACCTGCGCCAGGCCAGGGCTCGCGAATTCGAACACCATCGTGCCGAACGCCGTGTCGCCGTTTTGCAGCCGTGTCTTCAGTGGATTCGCGCGCATCGTCATTCCTCCCCGGCGCTCACGTCATCCAGCCGGCCTGGCGCGCATGCTTGAGCGCGTCCGGATTGATCAGATGCGCCGGCAGCTTGCGCGCCGCATAGGCGCTCGCCGCGCGGAACGAGCCTTCCGCGAGCGAGCGATTGCATTCGTCGGTGTGGCAGAGCGAGTGCGGCGAGACGATCACGTTGTCGAGCTTGAGGATCGGATTGTCCGGCGGCGTCGGCTCGACCTCGAAGACGTCCATCGCCGCGCCGGCGATGCGCTTCTCGACCAGCGCCTTGTACAGCGCCTTCTCGTCGACCACGGGGCCACGCGCCGCGCTGATCAGATAGGCGCTGGGCTTCATCAGCCCGAGCAGGCGATCGCTGACGATTTTGCGCGTCGCGTCGTTGAGCAGCACGTTGGTCACGAGGAAATCGGACTCGCGGAACAGCGTGTCGATATCGACGAGCTTGACGCCGAGCGCCTCGACACCCCCCTGCTTCACGAACGGATCATGCGCGATGAAGCGCAGATCGAGCGGCTTGGCGATGCGGAACAATTCCTTGCCGATATTGCCGATGCCGAGCGAGCCGAGCGTGCGCCCGACGAGTCCGGTCCCGTAATACTGGCGCTGATCGGCCCAGCGGCCGGCGCGGGTGATGCGGTCCTTGTGCATCAGCTTGTGCGCCAGCGCCAAGACGAAGGTCAGCTGCGTCGTCGCCATCGGCCGGCGCACCGCGTTGGGATTATTGGTGAGCAGCACGCCCGCTTGCGTCAACGCGCCGACATCGCGCGTGTCGTAGCCGGCGCCGAATCCGGCGAGCAGCTTGAGACGCAGATCGCCGCGCCCGAGCGCATCGGCGCCGATGCCGGCGCCGACGGCGCAGATCACGTCATAGACGGCGCAATCATCGGCGGTCAGCCGCTTGGCGGCTTGCGGCAGATACTCCCAGCTGACGGCCTGCGTCTCGTCGAGCAGCCGCAGCGCCTGCGCATCGAAGAACGGCGCGCCGTTCTCCAGCAGCACATCGCGCGTGACCCCCACGCGCAGCTTCGCCGTCGCCATGCCGATTCTCCCCTCAGTTGAGAACACCAGTCCCTGTCGCATCCCTGCGCCGGTGCATTCTGGTATCACCAGTACACCGCAGCAAGGCCGATCTCAATCCCGGACGTCGCGCGGCGTATGACGCGGCCTAACCGAACTCCGCCAACAACACGGCGAGGTGGCTCTGCATGCTCGCTTCAGCGCGATCCGGGTCACGATCGCGAATGGCCTCGAATATGGCGCAATGGCCGCGAAAGCCGTTCTGCTCGGCTTCCGCACCGAGACGCATGCTTTGCGTTCGGTGATCGGTCAGCCACTCGACGACCGCGTTATGCAGTGCAGTGAAAATCGGGTTGCGCGTGATCCGTACGATCTCGAAATGGAACGCAACATCCGCACGCTCGAGCGCGCGTGGATTACCCAATGCCCGGCGATGCACCTCCAGCGCCGCGGCAAGCTTGGCGATATCCTCGTCGGTGGCCAGACGCGCGGCATTGCGTGCCAGCGCGATCTCGAAAAAACACCGCGCCTCCAGGAACTGCCGCGCGCCGGTGGCCTCCGACATCAACAGCCGCGCGGCGCCGCCGAGTTCGTTGACCAGCGCCGCCGGCGTCGGCCGCGTGACGCGCGCACGCACGCCGCCACCGACTTGCGCCAAACCCATCTTCTGCAAGGCGAACAACGCGTCGCGAACCGCCGGCCGGCCGACGCCGAAGCGCTTCATCAGATCGCGCTCGGACGGGAATTGATCGCCCGGCGCGATGCGACCCTGGAGGATGTCGTCCTCGAGACGCGCCTTCACGTCCTCGTAAAGCCTGCGGCGGGTGATCGTTTCCGTTTCCATCCGTTAGGGTTGGAACAAAGATTCATGGGGGCGGTCAAGCGCGACTCGGATGCGCACGCGCCGATCGCGCGGCTTGAGGCGCGCCGCGTTGTGCGCTAGCGAAGCGCTCGCGTGACCCCTACACCCTTCCCGCTCGAGCGTCTGGCGCCGACGCTCTTCGTCCTGTTGTGGTCGACGGGCTGGATCACGGCGCGCTTCGCCGTCGCCTATTCCGATCCGTTGACGTTCCTGGTCGTGCGTCATGCCTTCACGGCCGCCGCGCTCATCCCGCTCGCGCTCGTGCTGCGCGCGCCCTGGCCACGCACGCCGCGCGCGATCGGCCATGCGCTGATGGTCGGTGTGCTGCTCAACGCCGCGTATCTCGGCGCGGTGTGGTGGGCGATCGCGAAGGGAGTCCCATCCGGCGTTTCCGGCCTGATCGCCGCCGTGCAGCCGATCCTGACCACGATGCTGGCGCCGCTGCTCCTCGGCGAGAGCGTACGGCCGCGGCAATGGGCCGGCGTGGCGCTTGGCTTCCTCGGTATCGCGCTGGTGCTGCAGCCGAAGCTCGCCGCGCTCGATCCCGCGAGCCTCGGCTCCGTGGTTGTGCCGCTGGGCGTCAACTTCCTCGGCATGATCGCGGTCACGCTCGGTACGTTCTATCAGAAGCGCTTCGTTCCCACCGGCCATCCGATCACGACGCAGACGCTGCAATTCATCGCCGCCTTCGCCGTGACGCTGCCATTCGCGTGGTTGACCGAGGAGATGCATTTCGTCTGGAACCCAACCACGATCGCCGTGCTGATCTGGTCGGTGATCGGCATCTCGATCGGTGCCAACACGCTGCTGCTGTTGCTGATTCGCCGCGGCGCGGTGTCACGTGCGGCGGCGCTGATCTATCTGATGCCGCCGGTCGTCG
>JANNTF010000462.1:0-5632 GCA_031403455.1 Alphaproteobacteria bacterium
TCGATCTCGAATCCCTCCTCGTCGTTCAACGACGCAGGAACATATCCAGCCGCCAGCGTACGCCCGATAGCGTAGCCAAAACCGGCGGAGGTCACACTCCCGACGACGCGACCATGATGCAGGATCGCCTCGCCCCCGCTCCACGGCGCCTCCCCTATCGTATTGAACCAACGCAATTTGCGTGTGATGCCCGTGCTGCGCTGGTGTTCGAGCGCCGAGCGACCGATGAAGTCGCTCGGCTTTGTCCAGGCCACGCAAAATCCCAAACCTGCCTCGAGCGGCGTGTCGTCCGGCGTGATGTCGCTCCCCCAATACAGGTATTGCTTCTCCAAACGCAGACTCGAAATCGCGCGATACCCCGCATCGCAGATGCCGAATGCTTCGCCGGCGACGATCAGACGCTCGTAGACATGCCGCGCCGACTCAACTGCCACGTGTAATTCCCAGCCAAGCTCGCCGACATAGCTGACGCGCAAAGCGCGAACGGCGGCGAAGCCGATCTGTATTTCACGCGCGCGCATGTAAGGAATTCCGACAGGACTGACATCTTGTCGGCTCACGCGCGACAGCACGTCACGCGCACGCGGCCCGACGAGATTGATCACGGCGAACTCGGACGTGACATCGCGCAGCATCACCGATCCGTCACGCGGCAAATGCGCGCGTAGATGCGCGAGGTCGTGCGGGCCATACGCACTGCCGGTGACAACATAGAAGCGGTCCACGTCGAGACGGGTGATTGTGAGATCGGCCTCGATCCCGCCGCGCGCATTGAGAAACTGCGTGTACACGATGGTGCCTGGCGGCCGATCGAGATCGTTGCACGCGATGCGCTGCAATGCGCCAAGCGCTCCCAGACCGGTGATCTCGACCTTCGTGAAGGACGACATGTCGATTACCGCCACGCGCTCGCGAACGGCGCGATGCTCCGTGCCGACCGAGTCGAACCAGTTTGGTCGTCGAAAACTCGGCTGCTCCACACGCGCTGCGCCATGGCATGCGAACCAGTTCGGCCGCTCCCAACCGAACTTGCTGCCGTGGACCGCGCCACGCGCCAGCATCACATCGTAGAGCGCGCTGGTCCGCGCCGGTCGCGCGCTGAGCGGTTCATGGCCCGGCCAGGCGATCGCGTAGTAATTGGCGTAGCTCTCCACCGCCCGCGCATACAAAAAGTCGGGCGTGGCGTGGATGGGTCCAAAGCGCAGCACGTCGAAGGCGAAAAGATTGAAACCCGGGTCTCCGTCGACGATCCAATTCGCCATCGCCTCGCCGGCGCCGCCGGCCGCCGCGATGCCAGATGTGAAGCCACACGCGACGAACAGATTCTCCAGCCCGGGCAGCTTGCCCATGATCGGCTCGCCATCCGGCGTGATCGGGATCGGGCCGTTGATGATCGTCCGGATCCCGGTCTCGCCGAATACCGGGATGCGACCCAGCGCCGCCTCGCCGATCGACGTGAAGCGCTCCATGTCGCTTGGGAGCAGCTCGGGACCGAAATCCGGCGCGATGCCGTCCCGCCCGAAACTCGGCACGCTCGTCTCCCACCCACCGATCGCGAGGCCCCCGATCTCCGGTTTGACGTAGAACCCGCCATCTGGATCTCGCATCGTCGGCAGATCCACCGGCAAGCCAGGGATCTTCTGTGTCACCGCGTATTGATGTTCGAGCGCGCAAACCGGCACGGCAGCGCCGGCCATCGCCCCGACCTCTCCACCCCACATGCCGGTCGCATTCACGACACGCGCGCAAGCGATCTCGCCCGCATCGGTCGATACATGGGTGATGCGCATTCCGTTGCGGCGCAACCCGGCGACGCGAACACCCTCGCAGATCGTGACTCCGCCAGCACGCGCACCCCGAGCCAGCGCCTGCGTGACCGAAGCGGGATCGACATAACCATCCGAGGGTATCCAGGCAGCGCCGTGCAGATCGGTGGCGTCCAAGATCGGGTAGAGCTTCCTGGCGTCTTGCGGCGAGACAAGATGCATCTCGAAACCGAAGCCACGCGCTGTCGTCGCGGCGCGCTTGAGCTCGTCCCAGCGCGCCGCACTGGCCGCCAAGCGCAGGCTGCCGACGCCGTGCCAGCCGGTCGCGAGGCCGGTCTCCGCCTCCAGCGTCTGGTAGAGGGCCACCGAGCGCTGCATCATCTGGGTCAGGTTCTTCGAGCTGCGCAGCTGGCCCACCAATCCTGCCGCATGCCAGGTGGACCCATGGGTGAGTTGCCGACGCTCGAGCAGCAGCACGTCGCGGCACCCGCGCTTGGCGAGATGGTAGGCGATCGCACAGCCGATCACCCCGCCACCGATGATCACGATATCGGCGTGACCGGGAAGCTTCATGGCGTCGGGCATCCGCGCAACTCGTCGAGATACCAGGCGATGAACTGCATGACATTGCGCTCCTTCACGCGCGCAAGCGGACCCGGCGCGTAGGCGCGCGACGCAAGGCCGAGCTGCACGTTCTCGCAGAGCGTCCAATCCTGTTCGGACGTGAACTGCCAAAACGGCAGCAAACGCTCGAGCGAAAAGTCGCGTCCCTCCTCGGCCTTCGCCTCGACGAGCCATGTGACACGCACCCGCGTCGCACCAGGACCGTCTGGGAGGAGCCGAGTGGCCACGGCGTGATCGCCGGAACCATGCAGCCAGAAATTCGGAAACACCGTCGCACGCAGCGTCCCGACGTCATGGGTGCGATAGCTGCCCATGACCGGCGCGACGGGTTTGCCATCGAGGCTCTCCGTGACGAAGCCGGGAACGAGCGGCGTCCGATTCACGCGAAACCACGACGCGGTCATGTCGGAAACCAAGCTTGGCGCCTCTAGCCCCATCGCGGTCCAACGCTGGGATTCCGCCTCGGTGCGTGCGGCGATCTCGGCCGCGCGGCGCGGATCGTCGAGATGGATGTCGTAGTTCGCGCGGACGTATTCGCGATGCGCCACGGAGCAGTGGAAGCATTCGCGATTATTCTCGAATACGACTTTCCAATTGGCGGCAACATGGTAGTCGACGTGCTTGGCGACGCGCCCCTGGCCGAGACCTTGCGGCGCGAGCCGCGGCGCGAAGGCGGCGCGCATCGGACCGATATCCGGCGGCTCCGCGGCCAGCGACACGAAGATCAAGCCACCGATCTCCGCGGTCGCCAGGGGCTTCAAGCCGTGGGCCTCGGTCTCGACGCCATGCGCCCGCACGTCACTGATCAACCGACCATCGAGGTCGTAGGTCCAGGCGTGATAGGGGCAGACGAGCCGCTGCACGCGCCCCGACGCGGCGGAGCAGATCCGGGAACCGCGATGACGGCAGACATTGGCAAACGCCCGCGCGTGGTCGTCATGTCCGCGCACGATCAGGATCGGTTCATCGCCGATCGCGGCCGTGATGAAGGCGCCGCGCTCGGCAAGCTCGCAACCCGCCGCCACGAAGAGCCAGCGCCGGCGCCAGATGGCATCCATCTCAGCCGTCGCGATATCCGGATCGACATAGAAATCGCGATCGAGAGTCCAGCCCGATCGCTGCCGGGCAATCAGAGCGGTGAGCGGCGTCATCGGCTCAGCTCCGCGAACTCGACCACGCCTGATACGCCGCCTTGGTCTCGTCATTCGGGGGATAGGTCCCGAAAATACTCGCACCCTCCTCGACGCGGCGACGCAGGAAGGCCTCGATCCGGTCCTGATCGAGCGCGTCGCGCACCACAGCCTCGGCGATCTCGGGCGGCACGACGACCACGCCGTCCGCATCGCCAACCACGAGATCGCCGGGAAACACCGCCACGCCGCCGCAGGAAATCGGCACCTCGGCATCGACGGCAAGCATGCTGGCGTAGCTCGGCGGTGCGGCATTGCCGCGGGCGAAGACGGGAAGATCCATCTTCTTGAGTTCCGCGACATCGCGCATCGGTCCATCCGAGACGACGCCCGCAACGCCACGCACGCGCAGCCGCGCGACCAGGATGTCGCCGAACGTGCCGCTGAGATCCATGCCGTGGGTATCGACGACGATGACGCTGCCCGGCGGCGCCACCTCGATCGATCGGCGCTGCGGATTATTCGGATTGACCATCGCGGCCGAGTTCGCGAGATCCTCGCGCATGGGGATGTAGCGCAGCGTATAGGCCAAGCCGAATAGGCGCGGCGTCGCCGGGTTGACCGGCGCGATATTGGCGATCGACCGTGTGCGGAAGCCCTTCTTGATCAGCTGTGCCGTCAAGCTCGCCGTGCTGACTTGCCTAAGCATGCCGCGCAGCTCGTCATTGATGGTGATCGACATCTTGTCTCCTTCCCTTGCGCTCTCGCGTGTCATCGTGCCGCGACAGGCGTCGCGCGATAGGCGAGGACATGACGCAGGATCACTGGCGCCACCAGCGCAAGTCCGAGCATTGTACTCGTCAGGCCGGGCGCGATCATCAGGATGCTCGCGACGAATCCTAGCGCGCGCTCCCAGAGCCGCATGCGCACGAGGAAGAAATCGGACAAGCACGCGGCGAGGCAAAGGACGCCGAGGATGCAGCCGACGAAGGTGATCGTGAAGTCGCTCCACGTAAAACCCGGAACGACCAGCAGCAGCGACGGCGAAAAGACGAATACGAAGGGCACGAGCGCCTTGGCGAGACCCAGACGAAACGCCGTATTTCCGGTCTTGAACGGGTCGGCGTTGGCGATGCTCGCACCGGCATAAGCGGCCATCGCCACCGGCGGCGTGATGTCCGCGAGCACGCCGTAATAGAACACGAAGAAATGCGCCACGATCGGCGCCACCCCCAGCATCCCCAAGCTGGGCGCCGCGACGGTCACCATGATGATGTACGTAGCGGTGGTCGGGATGCCACAGCCCATGATGATGCACACGAGTCCGGTCAGAACGAGCGTCAGGAACAGCGACAATCCCTGAGGGCTCACAAGATCGAACGGCACCAGCGGCAAGATCCATGCGGCCGCCTCCTTGGCCCCCGACGTGACGATGAACGAGATCTTGAACCCGACACCCGTCAGCGTGACCACGCCGACGACGATTCCGACCGTTGCCGCCGCGGCGCCAACCGCCAGCGCGTATTTGGCGCCGGTCACAAACCCGTCGACCAGGTCAGCTACAGTCAAGCGCCCCTTCGGATTGGCGAAGCCGACGAGGATGCATCCCGTGATGCCCCAGAACGCCGCGAGATACGGGGTGTAGCCACTGAGCAGGATGGCGATCAATCCGACGAGAGGAAACACCGTCGGCCAGCCCTTGCGCAGGACGGCGCGCGCGTCGGGCAACTCCTCGCGCGGCACGCCACGCAACCCATGTCGCTTCGCTTCGAAATGGACCTGCATGAACAAACCGAAGAAATGCATGAAGGCCGGCACGATCGCCGCGAGGATGATCGTCTGATACGGCACGCCGAGAAATTCGATCATGAGGAAAGCTGCCGCGCCCATCACCGGTGGCGTGATCTGTCCCCCCGTCCCCGCCGCGGCCTCCACAGCTGCCGCGAAATGTCGCTGATAGCCGACGCGGATCATCGCCGGAATTGTCAGCGACCCGACCGTCACCGTGTTGGCGATCGACGAGCCGGAGATCATGCCTAACAGAGCCGAACCGAAGATCGACACCTTCGCCGGACCTCCGGCGAAGCGGCCTGCAAAGGATGTCGCCAGATC
>JANNTF010000463.1:0-3073 GCA_031403455.1 Alphaproteobacteria bacterium
GTCCTGTTCTCGGTGCTGCTCGCGCTCGGCATCGTGATCGCGCTGCGCGGCATGATCACGGGGGCGAGCGCGATCCCGCCGCTTCGATTGCGCGCCTTCGCGCTGGTGATCGGAGCGGTGGCCGCCTTTGCGGGGCTGGTAACGACCGCTGGCTTGATGCTCGCGACGATGGTGATGGTGCCGGTCGCGAGCTTCGCCGATCGCGCGGCCCGCCCGGTGGAGGCCGTGCTCGCCGCCATCGTGCTCGCGGTGTTCGCTGCGGGCGTGTTCGTGATCGGCCTCGGGGTGCCCGTGAAATTGTGGCCCTGGTAACGGCGGATGGAGGTCGCTGGCCATCTGCTGCAGGGATTCCTGGTCGCGGCCACGCCGGGCAATCTTCTCTTCTGCCTGATCGGCACGCTGCTCGGCACCTTGATCGGCGTGTTGCCCGGCATCGGGCCACTGGCGACCATTGCGCTGCTGTTGCCGATCACCTTCCACCTGCAGCCGCTGGCGGCACTCATCATGCTTGCCGGCATCTATTACGGGGCCCAATACGGCGGCTCGACGACCGCCATCCTCGTCAATCTGCCGGGCGAGGCATCGTCGATGGTCACCATGCTGGATGGCCACGCCATGGCGCGGCGCGGGCGCGCCGGGGCCGCGCTCGCCATCGCCGCGCTCGGGTCGTTTTTCGCTGGCTGCGTCGGCACGTTGCTGATCGCGCTCTTCGCCCCGCCGCTCACGGCCGTCGCGCTGAAATTCTCCGCGCCGGAATTCTTCGCGTTGATGGTACTCGGCCTCGTCGCCGCGGTCGTCTTGGCGCAAGGGTCGCTCGTCAAGGCACTGGCGATGGTCTGCCTCGGCCTCGCGCTCGGGTTGGTGGGGACCGATGTCAATTCCTCGACCCAGCGTTTCACCTTCGGCATTCCGGAACTCTCGGACGGCATCGGCTTCGTGCCGGTGGCGATGGGGTTGTTCGGTATCGCCGAGGTGATCGCGAATCTCGAGCGGCCGGAACGGCGCGATGTCATGTCGGCGCGGATCGGCCGCCTATGGCCGAGCCGCGAGGAGCTGCGCGCTTCGCTGGCGCCCATCCTGCGCGGCACGGCGCTGGGCGCGGTGCTCGGCATGCTTCCCGGCGGTGGCGCCTTGCTTGCGTCGGTCGCGTCCTATGCGACCGAGAAGCGCCTGGCGCGCAATCCCGAGCGCTTCGGCGGCGGCGCCATCGAGGGCGTCGCCGGCCCCGAAGCGGCGAACAACGCGGCGGCGCAGATCAGTTTCGTGCCGCTGCTCACCCTCGGCATTCCCGGCAATCCCGTGATCGCGCTGATGCTCGCGGCGATGATCATCCACGGCATCCAGCCCGGGCCGCAGGTGATGACGCAGCGCCCCGAGCTGTTCTGGGGCCTGATCGCCAGCATGTGGATCGGCAACGCGATGCTGCTGGTGATCAACTTGCCGCTGATCGGCATCTGGGTGGCGCTGCTGCGCGTGCCCTATCGGCTGCTCTTTCCGGCGATCCTGTTCTTCTGCTGCCTCGGCACCTACAGCGTGAACAACAGCGTGTTCGAGGTCGCGCTCGCGATCGGCTTCGGGGTGCTCGGCTATGTCTTCATCAAGCTCGCCTGCGAGCCTGCCCCGCTGCTGCTCGGTTTCGTGCTCGGGCCGATGATGGAGGAGAATCTGCGCCGCGCCTTGCTGATCGCGCGCGGCGATTTCTCGGTCTTCGTCACGCGTCCGATCAGCGCCGGCCTTCTCGCGCTCGCAATCGTGCTCATCGGCATCGTCGCATTGCCCGAGATCGCACGCCGTCGTGCAAAGACATTCGCGGAATGAAAGGGAGTTGAAAATGTATCTGACGAGAGTTCTGGCTGCGCTGCTGTGCTTGGCAGGCGTGACGACCGCCTCTGCGCAATCCTATCCGTCCAAGCCGATCCGGATCATCGTGCCGTTCCCGGCGGGCGGCTCGGCCGACATCCAGACGCGGTTGTTCGCGGAGAGCTTCGGCGCCGCGCTCGGCCAGCAGGTGGTGGTCGACAATCGCGCCGGTGCGGCCGGCAATATCGGCACCGAGGCCGCGGTCCGATCGCCCGCCGACGGCTACACGCTCGTGATCGGCGGGCCCAACGTCATCAACAACCGGTATCTCTACAAGACCGTTCCCTATGATTGGGAAAAGGATCTTGAGCCGCTCGGTCTGATGTTCTCCAATCCGAACGTGCTGATCGTGAACAACGACGTGCCGGCGCGCTCGGTCGCGGAGTTCATCGCGCATCTCAAGGCCAATCCGGGCAAGCTCAATTACGGATCCTCCGGCGCCGGCGGCTCGATCCATCTCTCGGCGTTGCTGTTCACCGTGATGACCGGCACCGAGATGGTGCACGTGCCGTATCGTGGCGACGCGTTGGCGCGGACCGATCTTCTGACGGGCCAGATCCACGTCATGTTCAACGCGCTCTCGTCCTCGCTGGAGAATATCCGAGCCGGCAAATGGCGCGCGCTCGCGACCACCGGCGCGGAGCGGCCGCCGAGCCTCGCCGATCTGCCCACGCTCGAGGAGAGCGGCCTCAAAGGCTACGTGGTGACGAGCTGGCAAGGCCTGTTCGCGCCCAAGGGTCTGCCGGCGGAGGTCGTCGCGCGGATCCGCACTGGCTACGACGCCGTCTACAAGGATGCGGCGGCTCTGAAGCGGTTCGACGAGGTCGGCACCATGCCCAAGACCGCGACGCCGGCCGAGCATGTCGCGTTCATGCGCGCGCAGGAGGCCGTGTGGGCGCCTGTGTTCAAAGCCGCGAATCTGACGCAGCAATAGGAAGGAAGCGAGAATGATCGAACTCTGGAGCGCGCGCACAACCAACGGATTGCGCGCGTCGGTGATGCTCGAGGAGCTGGGCCTGCCCTACAAGGCGCATCTCGTCGATTTCCATGACGACACCAAGAAGCCCGCTGAAATGCTCGCGATCAATCCAACGGGCGCGATCCCGGTGATGCACGACCACGATACCGGCGTGAAACTGTCGCAGTCCTTCGCGATCATGATCTATCTCTGCGAGAAGGCCGGGAAGTTCCTGCCGACCGCGCCGGCCGAACG
>JANNTF010000464.1:0-6243 GCA_031403455.1 Alphaproteobacteria bacterium
ACGGATCTGGAAACCCCAGGCGATCGGCGCGGCGATCGGCACGTTCGAGGGCGTGACGCCGGGCGGCGGCGGCACGATCGCCGCCTTCCTCTCCTACAGCGAGGCCAAGCGCTGGTCGGCGCATCCCGAGGAATTCGGGCACGGCTCGGTCGAAGGCGTCGCCGCGCCCGAATGCGCGAACAACGTCGTGACCGGCACTGCGCTCGTCCCCTTGCTGGCGCTCGGCATTCCCGGCTCCAACTCGGCCGCGATCCTGCTCGGCGCGCTGCTGATCCATGGCCTGACGCCCGGGCCGATGCTGTTCGAGCGCGCGCCCGAAGTGGTCTACGGACTCTATGCCGGGCTGTTCGTCGCCAATATCGCGATGGTGCTGATCGGGCTCGTCATCCTGACGCCCTGCCTGTGGCTCGTGAATCGGCCCAAGCCCTATCTGATGGCGTTTGTCTTCGCGTTGATCGTATCGGGCATCTACGCGATCGAGCAGAGCCTCTTCCATGTCGGGCTCGTCCTCGTCACCGGCATCGTCGGGTATCTGCTGCGGCTCTTCGGTGTACCGCAATTGCCGATGGTGCTGGGCGTCGTGCTCGGCTTCATGGTCGAGTCCAATTATCGCCGCTCGCTGGTGCTCTCCAGCGGCGATCATCGTGTATTTCTCGAAGACCCGATCGCCGTCGGCTTGCTGATCTGCGCCGTCCTCGTCGTCGCCTTCGCCCTGCGCCGTGAACTCAAGCCCAAATGAGCCTGACATGACTGACAGCCCCGCCATTGCCGAACGCCTCGCCGCGCGCATCGATGCCGGCCGGGACCATGCGCTGCCGCGCGGCGTGCAGGCGCGGGCCGAGGAGATGGTGATCGACATCGCCGGACTCTGCGTCGCGGCGCGCCACACCGACTACGTTCGCGCCGCACGCGATGCCTGGGAGGCGGACGGCGGCAGCACGGTGATCGGCCATGCTCGCAAGCTCGATGCCGCCGGCGCGGCTTTCGTGAACGGCACCGCGGCGCATGGCGAGGATTTCGACGATACCTTCGAAGGCGGTCCGGTCCATGCCGGCGTCGTGATCGTTCCCGCCATCCTCGCCGCGACCGAGCGTCACCGCCTCAGCGGCGCCGACGCGCTCTATGGTCTGGCCGTCGGCGTCGAGACGATGTGCCGCCTCAGCCTCGTCGCGCCAAAGCTCATCCACAAAGCGGGGTTCCATCCGACCGCCGTGCTCGGCACGATGGGCGCCGCCATCGGCGTCGGCGCGGCGCTGCGCCTACCCGCTGCCACGCTCGTCTCGGCGCTCGGCATTGCCGGCTCGATGGCCAGCGGCATCATCGAATATCTGGCCGAAGGAACCTGGACCAAGCGCATGCATCCCGGCTGGGCCGCGCAATCCGGGTTGCGCGCCGTCGAACTCGCGCGCCATGGCTTCCTCGGGCCGCGCACCGTGTTCGAGGGTACGCATGGCCTGCTGCATGGTTTTGCACATACCAAGAGCGGCGACTGGGACGCGCTGCTCGGTGATTTCGGTACGCGCTGGGTCACCGAGACGGTGGCGTTCAAGCCCTATGCCTGCGGCACCATGACTCACCCCTATGTCGATTGCGCAAAGCGCCTGGCGGCGCGCGGTGTGCGCGCCGAGGACATCGTCGAGATCACCTGCGAGGTCGCCGAGAGCACCGTGCACCGGTTGTGGGAACCGCTGGAAGCCAAGCGTCGCCCGCCGAATGCCTATGCCGCCAAGTTCAGCCAGCCCTTCTGCATCGCGGCCGGCTTCATCCTCGGCGACGTCGGGCTCGACGCCTTCACGGCCGAGCGGGCGCAGGATCCGGGGTTGCGCGCGCTCGCGGCGAAGATCGGCTACGTCGTCGATCCGCAAAATCCCTATCCGCGCGAATACACCGGCCATGTCCGCGCGCGGCTGGCCGATGGTCGCAACGTGGAGGAGCGGCAGCCGTTCTTACGCGGCGGCGTCCATGCGCCGCTGAGCCGCGCCGAGATCGAGGAGAAGTTCCGACGCAATGCCGCGCATGGCGGATGGACGGCCGAGCGCGCGGCGCACTTCCTCGACTTCGCGCAGCATGCCTTTCACGCCGCTACGCCCGATCTCTCCCCATTTCGAGGTTGATGCGATGCTCGACAGCATTCACGACCTCGACTCCCGCGTCGCACTCGTCACCGGCGCGGGCCGCAATATCGGGCGCGCCATCGCTTGCGAACTCGCGGCTGCCGGCGCGGCCGTCGTGCTCAACACGCGCAACGATCGCGGCGAGGTCGACGCCGTGCAGGCCGAGATCGAGGCGCGCGGCGGTCGCGCGATGGTGTGCATCGCGGACGTGACGGATCCCGCCGCGGTCGCGGCCATGGTCGCCACGGTAGCGGCACGCCATGGCCGGCTCGACATCCTCGTCAACAACGCCGCCATCCGCCGCGAGGCGCCGATCGATCAGATCGATCTCGCCGCCTGGCGCGAGATCATGGCGGTCATCCTCGATGGCGCCTTCATCTGCGTGAAGGCGTGCCTGCCCTTGCTGCGCGCGAGCGGATCATCCGCAATCGTCAATATCGGCGGGCTCTCCGGCCACACCGGCGCCGCGGGCCGCCCGCATGTGGTGGCGGCGAAAGCCGGTCTCGTGGGGCTGACACGCGCCCTCGCCCATGATCTCGCCGTCGACAAGATCACGGTCAATTGCGTGGTGCCCGGCCTGATCGACACGGAGCGCAAGGCCTCGAGCAGCGTCACGCCGGCGCATGCGCGCGACCACAAGACGCTGGCGGCGCGCAAGGGCCAACCCGACGACGTCGCCGCCGCCGTGCACTACCTGGCCGGCCCGGGCGGCCGCTACGTCACCGGCCAGACGCTGCACGTCAACGGCGGCGCCTATCTCGGCTGAGCTCAGCGCCGCAGCAAGCGCTGATCGGGCTTGATGGGAAACACGCTGTCGCGATCCGCCAGCTTCCGCCGATACGCGGCGAGATAGGCCTCGTCGCTCAGCGCCCCGATCACGTCAAGATCAAGATCCATCGCGACCTCATGATAGACGTCGAGATTGCTGAGATCGGGAACCGGCATCTCGCCGGCGGCGAACTCGTCCCACATGCCGGCATAGAGTTCCTCCAGGCTGCGGACGAGCTTGGGCGTATCGAACAGCAGCGAACCGTCCCGCGCGGCGATGAGCGTCTCGCGCAGCGGTGCGAGCTTGGTACGGTCGAGACCGAACTCGATCGCACGCTTCACGTAATCGTCGAAACCCGTGCAGACCAACTCGCCGATCCCCGACGCGCGCACCAGGGCGGCGCAGACGCGCGAGGCGAAGCAGCGTCCGGGCGACGTCAGCACGGGTACGCCCATCCACAGCGCATCCGACGCCGTGGTGTGGGAGCCGTAGGGATGGGTGTCGAGCAACAGATCGGCCAGGGGATAGCGCGCGAGGTGATCCGGGTTCGCCTTCTTGCTCGCGAAGATCAGGCGATCGCCGATCACGCCTTGCTGCATCGCGGCCTGCTTCAACCGCTCATTCGCATCCGGGGTTCCACCGAGCAGCCAGAGAACGCTGTTGGGAACGCTGTGCAGGATCGTCATCCAACGGCGGAACGTGGCCGGCGTGATCTTCTGCATGCCGTTCAAGCTGCAATAGACGAAGACGCCTTCGGGCAGACCCGCTTCCTGACGTGTCGGACGACGCGGCGACACGACACGCTTGCGGTCATTGGGTTGATAGCAAGGCAGGCGAACGACCTTCTCCGAATAGTAGTGCTCGGCGTCGGGCGGAATGATGTGCTCGTCCGCGATCAGGTAGTGGTGATACGGCGTGCCCATCGTGTTGGGAAAGCCGAACCAATTGACGTTGATCGGCGCCGGGCGCAGCGCGAACACCTTCGTGCGCGCATCCTTCGTGTAGCCGTTCAGATCGACGAGGATGTCGATGTTGTCGGCCTTGATGCGGGTCGCGGCCTGCTCGTCCGTCATGCCGCGCAGATCGAACCAATGCTCGGTCGCCGCCTTGATGCGTGACTGCGTCGAGTCGGATGCCGGGATGCCGCAGTAATAGGCGAAGACCTCAACCTTCTTGCGATCATGAAGTTCCATCACGTCCGTCATGGCGAAGCCGACGGCGTGCTCGCGAAAATCGGACGAGACATAGCCAATGCGCAGGCGACCTGGCTTGCGCCGCGCGGCGGAAGCATCGCTCGTCGTGGTCAAGGAACGCGACGGCAGGCCGACCAGGCGCTTGTTGTAGTTGAGCGCATTGCTGAGCTGAAAAATCGGATCGTCCGTGTAGCACGCCGCCGAGAGCGGTGAGATCGCGCCGTTCAGCGTGCGTTGCTTGACATGTCCCCAGGGAACGACCAGCGGCCATTTGCATTGCCGCTGACGCAGCGCGATCCAGTGCTGCACGACTTCCGGCTGCTCCTGGATGAGGTCGAGCGATTGGCGCAGCGCATCCTCGGCGGCGTTGTCGCTATTCGCCACCTCGAGCACCCGCCCGACCTGCTTCAGGGCCATCGCCTTGTAGGTCACGGCATCCCCTGTCACCGCGGGCAGGAAATTCACGAGCGACAGCCAACCCGCCACGGCCTTGTCGCCCTGGCCGAGCTGATCGAGCAGCCCGCCGAGATTGATGTAGGGCGGGAAGAAATCCGGCTTCAGCCGGACAGCCTCGCGCAGCGCGAGCACCGCGCCGGCATGATCGGGGATCTCCGACAGCGTGACGCCATAGTTGAAATAGGCGGCGTAGAGCAGCGGATCGTCGGGATGGTAGGCGATCCAGGCCTTGTAGAGATCGGCGCCCTGCTGCTTGGCGCCTTGGGATTTGAGCCGCTCCGCGGCTTCCAGCAGCTGCGTGATGTGCATCTGCGGCGTGGCGGCGCGCTTGACCGACTCCACGAAGAAATTCAACGAGACATTGGACTCGACGCTGTAGCTCGTCATTTTCTGTCATCCACTCCGGACAGGTTTAGGTTGGAAGCGCACGCGGCACGCTCCTGCGATGGCCCCAGGAGATACGCTCCAATCGTGGTTTATTGGTTAACGAAAGGCTGCCACCGGGCGTCGGCGCCTGCCCTGCGGACTGCCGGCTGACCGCCATCGCGGGCCCCGCCTCCAGCTGGAGGCGGGATGATCAATCGTCGCGTCAGCTGAGCAGCGTCAGCAGCGCGTTGATCTGCGGGCTCGACATGCTCGACGCCTGTGTCGACGTGAAGGCATTGCCTTGCGTGGTGGTGAGCGCGGCGATGTCTTCCGTCGTGATCGCCGTGATCTGCAGGGTGGTGAGCGCGCTGATGCCCGTCGTGCTCAAGGCGGCGACCTGCGTCGTGGTGAGTGCGTCGATCTCGGTCGTCGTGAAGCCGCGGACCTGGTTGGCCGTGAGCACGCCGAGCTGCGTGGTGGTCACCGCGCCGATCTGCGTCGTCGTCAGCGCGGCGAACTCGGTCGACGTCAAGCCGCCGATCTGGGTGTTGGTCAGCGCATCGATCTCCGTCGTCGTCAGGCCACCGATCTGCGTCGTCGACAATGCGCCCAGCTGCGTGGAGGTCAGACCGCCGAACTGGGTCGTGGTCAAAGCGCCGATCTCGGTCGATGACAGGCCGGCCAGCTGAGCGGTCGTCAGCGCTCCGAGTTGCGTGCTCGACAGCGCGTCGAGCTGCGTCGTCGACAGGGCGTCGATCCCGGTGCTGGTCAAGCCGATCAGCTGGGTCGTCGTGAGGGCGCTCATCTCGGTCGTCGTCAAGGCGCCGATCTGCGTGGTGGTCAGCGCGCCGAGGTGAGTCGACTTGAGGCCGCCGAGCTGAGTTGTGGTGAGCGCGTCGATCTCGGTCGTCGTCAGGCCGCCGATCTGGGTGGTCGTGAGAACACCGAGTTGCGTGGTCGTCAGCGCGCCGAACTGCGTCGTCGTAAGCGCGCCGATCTCGGTGGTGGTCAGCCCGCCGATCTGTGTCGTGGTGAGCGCGGTCACCTGGGTCGTGGTGAGCGCGCCGATTTGCGTGGTCGTGAGAACCGCCAGTTGCGTGCTCTTCAGGCCGCCGAGCTGGGTGGTGGTCAGGGCGTCGATCTCGGTCGTCGTCAGGCCGCCGATCTGCGTCGTCGTGAGGACGCCGAGCTGCGTGGATTTGAGGCCGCCGAACTGTGTCGTCGTGAGTGCGCCGATCTCGGTGGTGGTCAAGCCACCGATCTGCGTAGTCGTGAGCACGCCGAGCTGCGTCGTGGTCAGCGCGACGATTTGCGTCGTCGTCAGGGCGCCGATCTGAGTCGTCGT
>JANNTF010000465.1:0-5561 GCA_031403455.1 Alphaproteobacteria bacterium
TCTCCGTTTCATCGCGCGGCCGCTACACGCTGACCGAACTCGACCAGGAGGCGCTGTTCCGGCCGCTCACGAAGTGGAATGCCGTCATCGATCGCGCCGCCGATATCCCGTCGATCCTGCGCAAATCCTTCCGCACGATGACCACGGGGCGGCCGGGCGCGGTGCATCTGGCCTTGCCCTTCGACGTGCAGAAGGCGCCGGTCGACGAGAACGATGTCTGGGCCGAGCCGCGCTACGGATCGGCGCCGGCGGCCCGAGTCGCGCCCGATCCGGTTGCGATCGAGCGCGCGGCGCGCGCGATCGCGACGGCCAAGCGCCCGGTTCTCATTCTCGGCGGCGGCGTCGTGCTGTCCCATGCGGAGCCCGAGCTCGCGGCGCTGGCCGAGCGGCTGGGCGCTCCGGTCTGCACCACGATCAGCGGCCAGGGCTCGCTCGCCGATTCCCATCCGCTGCATGTCGGCGTCGTCGGCTCGAATGGCGGCGTGGCCGCGACGCGCGCAATCGTGCAAGGCGCCGATCTGATCATCTTCATCGGCTGTCGCGCCGGTTCGGTGACGACCGAGCGCTGGCGCTACCCGGCGCCTGGAACGCGCATCGTTCATATCGATGTCGAGCCTGCCGTCATCGGCGCCAATTTCAAGACCGAGGCCGGGGTGGTCGGCGATGCGAAGCTCGCGCTCGCAGCCCTCGCCGCCGCCGTCGATAAACGCACCGACACGGACGCCAAGGCGCTGGTCGCCAAGGCGCGCGCGCAGAAGGAAGCGGCGTATCGCGTGCTCGCGACCTCGGATGAGCGGCCGATCAAGCCGGAACGGCTGGTGGCCGAACTCGCCGCGGTGCTCGACGACGACGCGGTGATCGTCGCCGATCCCGGCACGCCATGCCCCTATTTCTCGGCCTTCTATCCCAAGCGCCGGGCCGGGCGCTGGTTCATCACCAACCGCGCGCATGGCGCGCTCGGCTATGCGCTGCCCGGCGCCGTCGGCGCGTGGTACGGGCGACCGTCGTCGAAGATCGTCGCGGTGATGGGCGATGGCAGTTTCGGTTTCGCCTGCGGCGAGATGGAGACGATTGCGCGCCAGCGCGTGCCGATGACGATGATCGTCGTGTCCAACGCGGTCTTCGGCTGGATCAAGGCCGGGCAGAAGACGGGGTATGACGGGCGCTATTTCTCGGTGGATTTCAATCGCACCGACCATGCGGCGGTCGCCGCCGCCTTCGGCATCAAGAGCTGGCGCGTCGAGGATCCGGCCGAATTGCGCGCCACCCTCAAGCGCGCGGTCGACCATGACGGGCCGACGCTGGTCGACGTGATCTGCCAACCGCTGCAGGACGCGCAGGCGCCGGTCAGCGAATGGGTGGCGTGAGCGCGGCGTGCATGGCGTCGATGGCCGGGCGCCAGCTCCCGTCCCGAGTCTGGTGATACAGCGCGAGGCGCGGATGGAAGGGCGAGCGCGACGCTGAGTCGGGCCAGTACCAGCCGCGCGCGCGGCCGGTCGGCACGAGCACATGCGTGGGCGCGCCGAGCGCGCCGGCGACATGGGCCGTGACGTTGCTGCTGGTCACGACCGCATCGCAGGCGCCGATCAGAGCGGCCAGCCCGTCGAGATCCTCGGTCACGTCGATCTCCACGTCGCGGCGAATATCGATGCCGGTCCGCCCGGCGAGGGCGAGGCGCGTCTCCGCCGTATCGCCGTATTGCAGATCGAGGAACACCGCGCCGGGAATGGCGGTCAGGTGATCGAGCGTCGTGTGCGGCAATGTCTTGCGCCGGCTGAGGCTGACATCGTGGCTCGCCCAGCTCAGTCCGATCAGCTTGCGCCCCGGCGTGGCGTGGCGCGCGCGCGCGGCGGCGATGCGTTGCGGATCCGCGCACAGGAAAATCGATGGCTGGGCGGATTGGGGCGTCCAGCCGAGAATGCCGAACAGCGACGAGGCGGCGATCTGCGCGCTGCAACGACCGGTCTGGCGCACCGGTCCATCGCGCCGCGGCGTGACCTGAAGCGCTGGCAGGCTGCGCGCCAGGAGCGGGGCGAGGCGCGGGCTGCATTCGAGGACGATATCGATTCCCTTTGCGCTCAGGCGCGACAACAGGCTGGCCGCCAGGATCTCATCGCCCAGATCCAGATCGCCCCACACGTAAAGTGCACCGGTCAGCTCCTCGCCACGCCAGCGCGGCAAGGCGAAATGCGCCGGACGCCGGACGGCCGATGACACGGCAGGAAGATCGAAGCGCGTCTCGAACGCCTCCCAGCCCTCGGCCCAGCGATCGAGCGCGAACAGCGCCCAGGCGCGGTTCAGCGCGGCCTGGCTCGGGTCGGTGAGATCGGGAATCGCGCGGTCGAGTTCGTGCAGCGCGTCGGCCGCTCGGCCGAGATCGAGCAGCGCGGCGGCGAGGGCGGCGCGCGTGGTGGCGCGATCCGGCTCGAGCGCGAGGGCGGCGCGCAGCGCCTCGGCGGCTGCCTCCGGGTGACCGCGGTCGAGCGCGATCAGGCCCGACTCATGCAGCAAGCACGCGCGCGATCCGGCGCGATGCCGCGCGCGCGCGATGACCCGCTCGGCCTCGTCGAAGCGGCGCTGACTGCGCAGCACGGCCGCGAATCGGGCGGTCGCTTCCACATCCTGCGCGCGCGGCGGTGCCGGCAAATGCTGCCCAGGGTAGCCCTGATCGCGCGACAGATTGGCCAGCGCGCAGAGAATCGGGGACGCATCCGGCTTGAGCGCGCGGGCACGGGTGAGGGCGGCGCGCGCGCGCGCATGCTCGCCCCGCGACTGCAGCACCTGGCCGCGGCGCAGCTCGGCGTAGGCCGCATGCGGTCCCCGCGCCGCATCCTCGAACAGCCGGAGCGCGCCGCAGGAATCGCCGGCCGCATGCCGATGATCGGCTTCTGCGACGAGGTCGCGCGAGGCGGTCTCGGCAAGGGGCGGCAGCGGGAATACCGGCATTGACCGATTAGATGCAGCCCCAGGTTAAGCGACGCTGAACTTCAGCCGCGCTATGCTGGGCTTCCGTCTCGTGCCGAGTTGTCGATGCCCATCCGCGTTCCACGCCATCGCTCATCCAAGCCGCGCGCCATCGCCGCGCCGACATTGCCGGATTTCATCGGTCGTCTCGGCCATGAATTGCGCACGCCGCTCAATGCGATCCTCGGCTTCTCCGAATTGATGTCGGTCGGCACGTTCGGGCCGCTGCGCAATCCGCGCTATGTCGAGTACACGAAGCTGATCCATCTCAGCGCCGCGCAATTGCTGGCGATGATCGATGGTCTGCAGCGCCTGGCGCAGCTGCAGGCGGGCGGCGTCGCGTTGCAGCGCGTGCCGGTCGACCTCGCGCTGGAAGCGCATGGCGCGTTGGAATCCGTGGGCGCGCCGGCCGCGCGGCGGCGCGTCCTGCTGCGCATCGAGAAATCTAAGACCGCCGCCCTGGTGCACGGCGATCGCGACCTGCTGCGCGAGATGATCGGCGAGCTGGTGCGCAATGCCGTGAGCTTCACGCCCGATGGCGGGCGCGTGACGTTGCGGGTGCACGCGACGCGTGGCGGTGCGCTGCGCCTCGTCGTCGACGATACCGGGATCGGGATACCGGCGAAGGATCGCGCGCGCGTCTTCGAGCCGTTCTTTCAACTCAAGCCCAAAGGCGTCCCCGCGCCCGACGGGCCCGGGCTCGGCCTCTCGATTGCCTTGGCCATCGCGACATTGCACGGCGCCACATTGGCGCTGCGATCCGGCGCCGGGGATGCGGGGACGACCGCAATCCTGACCTGGCCGGTCAGCGCTGCGGCGCGCGCGGTCAGGACCCGACGCGCAGCGGTGAAACCAGGCTCTTCAGGCAAGCGATCACGCTGAGCGGAGTCAGGCGGCCGGTGCGCGGGTTCTCCGCGCTCGGCACGCCGGAAATCGTCATCGTGAAGCGCGCGGCGTCGGCCTCGACCTCGATCGTGTGCTGATTGCGCCCGCTGGTCGGCTCGGCCCAGATCTCGATGCGCGTCGCATCCGCCCCGATCCCGGCGAGGCTGAGCGCGGCCGCGACATTCACATTGGCGGGAAAGCCGCGCGCCGCCTCGCGCGCGGTGCCGGCGAAGACCCGGGTCGATTCCTTGAAGCTCATGACATCGATGTTGTGCTGCACGAGATAGGGCGCGCCGACGAGGCCGTTGGGCGGCTTGCGCGTGATCATGGTGACGCTCTGGATCTGGCTCTCCGCGGCCGCGCGCACCGCATCGAGGCCGAGCAGCGCGCCGGTCGGCACGATTATCCTGCCGCCGTTCTTGCGCGCGCGATCCACGAGATCCATGCGCTCGAGCAGCGCCGCCGCATTCGCCGTGATCACGATCCGGCCGCGATCGAGCGCCGGCTCCGCGATCTCGCCGAGCTGCGGACCCGGCGCGCAATCGACGACGACATCGGCGACCTCGCCGAGCCGCGTCGATGGCATGACCTGCGGCCGCGACTGGAACGCCGCCACCGCGGCCGCGGTCTTGCCGAGATCGCGCCCCGCCACCGCGGCCAGACTCAACCCCTCGATCCCCAAATCGAGCCGCCGCGCGACCACGGCCCCGATGGCGCCGAGCCCGGCGATGGCGATACGCAAGGTCACGCCGCGCACCTCACGTCATGGCGATCGATGACACATGCGTCACGAACGGCGCGCGGCTCTGGAGCTTGTCGTACCAGCGCTTCAGATTCGGTTGCGCGGGGCGCTGCGGCACCAGCTGCCAGTAGCGATAGGCCATGATGCCCACAGGGATGTCGGCGATCGAGAAATTGTCGCCGACCACGAAGCTGTGCTTGCCGAGTTCGGTCTCGAGCATCGCCATCGCCTCGATGGTCTTGGTCTGCGAGGCCGCGATCGCCGCCGCATCGCGCTTCTCCGGCGGCGTGCGGATGAGGCCGAGGAAGGCAGGTGTGATCGCCGGCGCCACGACCGCGATCTGCCAATCCATCCATTGATTGCACAGCGCCGCCTTCTTGGGATCGGCCGCGACGAGCTTGCCCACGCCATAGGCGCTGGCGAGGTAGCGCACGATCGCATTGGATTCCCACAGCGTCAGATCACCGTCCTGAATCGTCGGGATCAGGCCGTTGGGGTTCATCGTCAGATAGGGCGCGTCCTTGTTGCCGCCGAACGGGCCGCCGACATCGACGCGTTCATGTGGCAGCCCCAGCTCGCCGATCGCCCACATGACTTTCTGCACGTTGGACGAGTTCTTGCGTCCCCAAACCTTGATCATGAATTTCATCCCCTCAGGTTGCGCTACTCGGATGGACCTGGCGCCAATGGCGCGCGATGTCGACGCGTCGGCAGATCCAGACGCGATCGTGTTTCTGCACGTAATCGAGGAAGCGCGCCAGCGCGGCGGCGCGCCCGGGGCGGCCGACGAGGCGACAATGCAGCCCGACCGACATCATCTTCGGCGTGCCGTCCTGGCCCTCGCGATAGAGCGTGTCGAAGGCATCGCGCAGGTAGCGGAAGAAATCCTCGCCGGTATTGAAGCCCTGGGTCGTGCCGAATTTCATGTCGTTGGTGTCGAGCGTATAGGGAATCACGAGATGCTCCTCGC
>JANNTF010000466.1:0-1430 GCA_031403455.1 Alphaproteobacteria bacterium
AGCTGACCGACTGCCCAGGTCTCCGAAAGGAGCGCCAGCACGATCACGGCGGCCGCGAAGCGCGTACAGCGCCGTACTACTTGCTGGAGCCGGCCATCACCACCCCCGGCGTCGCTGCCCAGACCGATCAGGCGATCGATCGCGAAGGCGATGGTGAGCACCAGGAGGGTCAGGACAAGCGAGTCGACGATCGAGAGGTCGACGCGCAGGACACCGATCACGAGCGCCAGCCAGAGAATGGCGATCACGATCCAGGAGAAACGCATCGCCGGCGCTCCGCGCACACCGGCTCGATGGAGAGTCGACGCAACCAGACCGGCGACAGCGCTGCCGAGCAGGAGGACGATGCCCTGCGCATGGGCCACCGACAACCCGAATTCGATCAGCAACGGGAGCAGCTTGTTGATCGCAATCAGGACCGCAACCACACAACCCGCGATGCGCCAAAGAACCAGGGCCGCATCGTCATCGATTGCGACGAGACGCAAACTCCGTGTGCGTGGACGCAACAAGATCTCCACCAGGAGCATCACGATCCACCAGAGCACGCCGGCGAAGATGATTGCGAAGCCGAGGCGGGATGACGCGTCGGCTGCGCTGAGCAGCAGCTCCGCCCCAATTCCGGCAACGACCGCCACTGCGACGCGGTCCAAAATGTCGAGACCAAATGCGATCAGGCCTGCGACAGGTCCCGGCCGATCGCCGCCACGACCGACGGACTCCCCAGGCATGCCCGCGAGCAGCGACCTGGTCGCATAAACGGCAACGATGGCGGCGACCATTATTGCGATGATCTCGGCGACGAGCGCATACGCCGAGTGTCCACCGGTTCGATCGCTTAGAGAATGCAGCACCTTGCCGATTCCCGCCGGCAGATCGGGCGCCGCACTGGCGATCTCGACGATGCTTCGCCGCAACGCACCGAGCCTGGCTTGCAGCGCAGAGAGGGTTTCGTCCGCAAAGGCGCCGGTATCACGCTCGGCCGCATGAGCAAGGCGGGCTGTCGCGAGCACCAAGACCATAAAGCTAGCGATCAGACTGCGCACGACGCTCCCTTTCCAGTCCGCCGAATTTACGCCTCCCCTCCTACCGCGTGCCGCGGCCGGAGGGGCAAACCCGTTCCCAAAACCCGTTCCAGACCACATTTGCAGAATCAAAACGTGGTCTGGAACTAGTTGCCCTAGTTGCCCTCTTTCTGGGGTCAAACCGGGACGGTCAAACCGGGACGGAGCCCGGATTACCACCGGCACCGAGAAGTAAGCCGGGCTCCGTCCCCGATTGTTGAAGCACGTCGCGCCCATCTTAAAGCCAAAAAGCAACTGTAATGCTAAGCGCGGATCGGTTTTCTGCCACCTTAGCGCGTATGGGCTCCGTCCCCAGTTGTTCTAGCGTTGGTCCAGTTCGCGAACGCGACTTGCGAGAGCAGCACG
>JANNTF010000467.1:0-1406 GCA_031403455.1 Alphaproteobacteria bacterium
CGGCACCGCTTTGGTGATGACGATCACGACGATCGCCATGTCGAGCGGCAATCGGTCGTTGCAGCGCGAGGTCGCGCAGCGCCAGCAGGAGGTCAACCAGGCCCTGCAGCTCGCGCCGCTCAACACGCAGCTGATCCAGGCGCTGGCGGTGATGAGCGTGCAGCGTAGCGACCAGCAGATCGCGAAAATCCTCGCCGATAACGGCATCACTGTTCAGCTCAACGCGCCGGCACCCGCCGGCGCCGCACCGCCACCTGCCGGCGCCGCACCACCGCCGGCCCTGCCAAATTTGTCGCAACCCGGAATCGCGCCCAGTGCCCCCGCCCGTTGAACCCGAGATGGAACCGTCGGAGCTCTTCAAGAGCACGCGCGTGGGGTCGCGTTCGGCGTCGCGGCCGATCGATCCGCTTCCCCTCGGCCTGCTGCTTGCGGCGATGACGATCATGATCGCTACCGGATTCAGCATGATGCAGAGCTTCGAGGATCGCAGCACTTTGCGTGTCGCGATGACCAATCTCGAGGGACCGCTGCAACAGGGTCAGCGCGTGAAGGCGCAGGTCGAGACGATCGCCAAATCCGTCGCGCGCCTCGCCGATCAAGGCAACCCCAACGCGCGCGAAGTGATCGATGCGCTGCGTCGCCAGGGCATCACGATCAACCCGAACTGACGGCGCACTCTCGGTCGAGTTTCAATCCTTGAGTCGGGATTCATTACAGATCCCGGTCAGCGATTGTTCGGACCACTGAAAAGAAACGGCGAATCTGACGGGCACGGATCTTGCTGGCCCATTCCGGAAGGCGTCGAGCCTGAGTTCTCATCGGCGCCTCGGAGGGGTCGATGGCGAAGCGGTACAAGAACACCCAGGCAAATCGACGCATCGACGACAAGGCGACGGTCGGGACGCTCCGCCAATCGCTGATCGCGCCGCTGCGCCGCCCCCTTGGGCGGCCACGCCGATTGCCTGCGATGGCGCGGCCCTCACTGCTCGCGCTGAGCGCGAGCGCCTTCATCCTCGGCTGCCTGTCCTCGACCGCACTGAGTGCGCCGGTCTCCTGGGTCGGCACGACCGGCCAATGGACCTTGGCGACCAACTGGTCATCGAACCCGGCCTTCCCGGGCGCCGCGGACGACGTGACGATCGCGGTCGCCGGCACCAACACGATCACCCACGCCTCGGGCACCCCCACCATCCAGAGCCTGGCGATCTCCGGCCCCTCCGGGACGAACACGCTGTCGATCACCGGCGGTGTGCTGACGGTCACCAACAGCGCCACGATCACGTCGGGCGGCGTGATCCAGATGAATGGCGGCACACTGCGTGGCGGGCTGGCCAGCCAAGGGACCTTCGTCCAGCAGACCGGGACGAGCCGGCTGACCTTCAGCACCTCCGGCAGCAACGTCCTCG
>JANNTF010000468.1:0-4201 GCA_031403455.1 Alphaproteobacteria bacterium
ACCGGACGTAGCCGTTGCCGTCCGTCTTGGCAGTGCCTAGCACTTCGTTATTGCGGGCGATCAGCCGGACACTGGCATTGGCGACGTTATCCGCTGTGGCGAGCCCCCGCACAAACGCATGGATGCCGTCGTCACCGGTCAGCGCCGTCAGGCCGCAACGAGGCAGCGGCGACCCTCGGCCTCACGATCGAGCCCTACGCGCTGCGCTCGGTCACCGACATCGATGCGGCGATCGCTGCGATGGCGACGCGCTCGCCCGACGCGCTGATGGTGGTCTCCGATGCGCTCACCAGCATCAACAGCAAGCGCGTCACCGCCTTCGCGGCCGATCGCGGGCTGCCGGCGATGTCGGAGTTCGCGGATTTCGTGCGCAATGGCGGGCTGATCGCCTATGGGCCGAGCCTCGCTGACCAGGTCGCGCGCGCGGGCTACTACGTCGCGCGCATCCTCGGCGGCGCGCGTCCCGGCGACTTGCCGATGGAGCAGCCAACCCGCTTCGTCCTCACGCTCAACCTCAAGACCGCGCGCGACATCGGCCTGACGATCCCCGCCACGATGCTCGCCCTTGCCGACGAGGTGATCGAATGAAACGCCGTGTCCTTCTCGCCGGCACGGCGGTCGGCATGCTCGGCGGCGCGGGCGCGGCGCGCGGCGCCGATCCGGCGCGCGTTGCGGTCGTGTTCTCCGGCACGCCGGCGACGAACGCGAATTTTCTCGCCGCGTTCCGCCGCGGCCTGGCGCGGCTCGGCCTCACCGAGGGCGCGAGCATCGTTCTCGAGGTCCACTACCTCGACGGCGACTTCGCGCGGCTGCCCGCCCTGGCCGAGGCGATCGTGCGCCGCGCGCCGCGGGTCATCGCCGCCTCGCCGACCGCGACCGTGGCCGGGCTGCGCCGCGCGACGGCGACGATCCCGATCGTGATCGGGACGGGCGCCGATCCGGTGGGTGCTGGGCTCGCCGCGTCGCTGGCGCGCCCCGGCGGCAACGTCACCGGGCTGTCGAGCCAGGGCGTCGAACTCGTCGAGAAGCAGCTCGCCGTGCTGCGCGAGGTATTGCCGGCGGCGCGGCGCGTGCTCATGGTGCGGGGCCCGGCCGAGACCGCCCCCTCTTTCGGCACAATGATGGAGATGTTCGGCAGAACCGCCGCGCGCCTGGGGCTGGCCGAGGATGCGATCGAATTGCGTGGGCCCGCGGATTTCGCGCGCGTGCGCACGGCGATCCTTGAGCGGCGGCCGGATGCGCTGTTCGCCGTGACCGACCCGATCGTGAACACCCATCGCGTCGAGCTGATCGCGCTCGGCAACGAGCTCGGCGTACCGACGATCGGGTCGTTTCGTGTCTTTGCCGAGGCCGGCGGGCTCGCGAGCTACGGCGTCGACCAGGCCGCCAACTGGGAGCGCGCGGCGTGGTACGTCGACCGCATCCTCAAGGGCGCCAACCCGGCGGAGCTGCCGATCGAGCAGCCGACGCGCTTCGAACTGATCATCAACATGAAGACCGCGCACGCGCTGGGCCTGACCATCCCGCCCATGGCGCTCGCCGCCGCCGACGAGGTGATCGAATGAAACGCCGTAGACTTCTCGCCGGCACGGCGGCCGGCATGCTCGTCGGGTCGGGCGCGGCGCGCGGCGCCGATCCGGCGCTGATCGCCATCGTCCTCCCCGGCTCGCCGGCGGCGCACGCGCACATGCTCGTCGCATTTCGCCGCGGGCTGGCGCAGGTCGGGCTGGTTGAAGGTCGCGGCGTCGTGCTCGCGATCCATTATCTCGACGGCGACTTCGGCCGCCTACCGCCGCTGGCCGAGGCGGTGGTCGCCGCTCGGCCACGGGTGATCGTCACCGGGCCGACCACGATCGTCGCCGGCCTCCGCCGCACGACCGCGGCAATCCCAATCGTGATGGTGACCGGCGGCGACCCCGTTGGCGCCGGGCTTGCGGTGTCGCTCGCGCGCCCTGGTGGCAACGTGACCGGGCTATCCAACCTGGCAGCCGATCTGGTCGAAAAGCAGTTCTCGTTCGTCCTCGAACTGCTGCCGCAGACGCGGCGCGTGCTCGGGTTGCGCGGCGCCCAGCCCGGCGTCGTCTTCGAGCGGATGGACGTCGCGTTCACGCGCGTCGCGCAGCGGTTCGGCATCGCCGCACGGGTCGTCCTCCTCGATGAGCGGTCGGACCTCGAAAAGCTGCGCCCGGTGTTCAACGCCGAGCCGCCCGACGCGCTTTTCGTTCTCGCCGACCCGATCGTCCTCGCCCGTCGCCGCGCTATCGTCGCGGCCGCCGATGAGGCGAGGTTGCCGATCATCGCTCCGTTCCGCGAATTCCCGGAGGCCGGCGCGCTGGCGAGCTACGGCTCGAGCGTGACCCATGCGTGGGAGCGCGCCGCGAACTACGTCGACCGCATCCTCAAGGGCGCCAACCCCGCGGAGCTGCCGATCGAGCAGCCGACGCGCTTCGAGCTGATCATCAACATGAAGACCGCGCACGCGCTGGGCCTGACCATTCCCGCCGCGGTTCTCGTCGGCGCCGACGAGGTGATCGAATGATCGCGCGGCGCCAGGTCATCAAGATCCTGAGCGCCAGCGCGGCGGCCGCACCCGCACTCGCGCGTGCGCAGCAGGCGCAGAAGCTGCCGACGATCGGATTCCTCGGCGCGGCCACGGCTTTGGTTGCGACTCCATGGATCGCCGCTTTCGAGAAGCGGCTGCGCGAGCTCGGGTGGATCGAGGGTCGCACCGCGACGATCGAATATCGCTGGGCGGAGGGAAGCAGCGAACGCTATGCGGCGATCGCGGCCGAGTTCGTCCGGCTCAACGTCGATGTCATCGTCACCTGGTCCACCGCGCCGGTCCTCGCGGCGAAGCACGCAACCGCGCTGATCCCGATCGTGTTCGCCGTGCTGACGGATCCTGTCGGCGCCGGCGTCGTCGCGAGCCTGGCGCGTCCGGGCGGCAACGTGACGGGCCTGTCGATCCAGCAGACCGATACGGTCGGCAAGCGTCTCGAATTGCTGCGCGAGGCCATACCCGATCTTCGCCGGCTGGCGATCATGGCGAACGCCCGCGGTGCCGGCGCCATGCTCGAGATGCGCGAGGTCCAGGCGACGGCCGGAACGCTCGGGCTCCAAGTCACCACGCACGAAATTCTGCAACCAGCGGACATCGCGCCCGCCATCGAGGCGCGCAAAGGCCGCGCTGACGCATTGTACGTCGCGACCGACCCGCTCATGCTCAACAACCGCGTTCGTATCAATACCCTGGCGGTGGGCGCGCGATTTCCGACGATCTACGGCAACCGGGAATACGTCGATGCGGGAGGCCTGATGTCCTATGGACCCAACTTCCCCGACCTGTTCCGGCGCGCTGCCGACTACGTGGACAAGATCCTGCGCGGAATGAAGCCGGGCGATATCCCGGTCGAACAACCGACTCGCTTCGATCTCGTCGTCAATCAGACGACCGCCAAGGCGCTTGGCCAGACGATCCCGGAGTCCTTCCTGCTGCGCGCCGACGAGGTGATCGAGTGAAACGGCGGGCGACGCTCGGCATCGCAGCGGCGGCGATGTTGGCGCGGGCGCATGACGCGGCGGGTCAGCAGCGACGCGCGCCGGTGATCGGGCTTCTGGTGTCCGAGAACGCGCGGGCGGTCTACACGGCTCTGCGCGAGGCGCTACGCGAACGTGGCCGTGTCGACGACGCAAATCTGCGCATCGAGACGATGACCTGGGAGCCGTGGACGGAGAGCGGCTTTCCCGCGCGTCTGGCGGTGACGCTGACCGACGGCACGACGCTGCGCCATGCGGTCGACGATGTGCGCGGCGGCTCGAGCCGGCCCTTCCCGCGCGAGACCATCCTCGCCAAGTTCCGCGACAATGCGGCCCGCATGCTGGACGCGGCCGCCGTCGAGCGCGTGATCGCTGAGATCGGGGCGCTCGAGACCAGCCCGACCCTGGACGGACTCACCGCCGCGCTGCGATAGGCCCAAGCGGATTCATTCGCGCTTTCCAACCGTCCCCCTGATTCGAGGCTACGGGATGCACACATCTTCCGGGCTCCCGCCAGCCGGTACTCGTCGCCCCTCCTCGACTCGAGGAGGGGCAGCGCGCGAAGCGCGCGGGGTGGTGAGTCCACGGCGTCACACCGCACGCGTCGATCACGGCACGCCGGTGCGGCTCCATTCCGGAGCGATGGGCAAGTTCAACAATCGAA
>JANNTF010000469.1:0-10100 GCA_031403455.1 Alphaproteobacteria bacterium
GCGCTCGGCATCAACGTGCTGCAGCAGCTCAGCGTACTGGTGATGGATTCGCGCTGGCAGCCGTTGATCGTGTTCTCGATCCTGTTCATCGCGATCATCTTCTTCCCGCGCGGCATCCGATTGCCGGCGCGCCGCATTGCCGATGGCCGGACCGCGCCGCCGATCCTCGCCGCTGCGGCGAAAGGCGTGGAGTAGCGGCGATGGAGTTCGTCGGCTCGATGCTGATCCAGATGGGCATCTTCAGCATCCTCGCGACCAGCTTCAATCTGATCATCGGCTATGGCGGGCTGATGAGCATCGCGCATCCGATCTTCTTCGCCCTTGGCGCCTACGGCTCCGGGCTGATCACCCAGGCGACGGGACTTCCCGTGCCGCTCGGCATCGCCTGCGGCATGGCGATCGCCACGCTGGCGTCGGTCGCGCTGGCCTTGCCGTCGCTGCGCGTTTCGGGCGACTACCTCGTGATCGCGAGCATCGGCTTCCAGCTCGGCTTGCTCCAGATCATCAAGAACTCGGACTGGTCGGGCGGCCCTGGCGGATTGACCAACATTCCGCCGATGATCTCGGCGATCGGCCCGGCGGCGACCTGGAGCTACATCGCGATCGTCGCAGTGGCCGCGCTCGCCGCGATCCTCGTCGTGCGCTGGCTCGTCAGCGGCGATTACGGTCGCGCGATCACCGCCATGCGCGACGACGAAGAGGCGTTCAAGGGGCTCGGCCGCGACGCCGTCAGGCTCAAGCTCGTGCTCTTCGCGATCGGTTCCGGCCTCGCGGGGCTCGCCGGCGGACTCTACGGCCATTACTTCCTGTTCGTGACGCCGGAGCAATTCGAGGTGCTCTACTCGGCGGCGATGCTGACGATGGTCGTGGTCGGCGGCATCAGGACGGTGTGGGGGCCGGCGCTCGGGGCCGTCTTGCTGCAGTTCATGCCCCAGGCGATCAACTTCCTGAAGCTGCCATCCTCGGTGACAGGGCCGCTGCAGGGCATTCTGTTCACCGGCCTCGTGCTCGTCTTCCTCTTCCTGCGGCCGCATGGCCTGCTCGGGCGCGAGCCGGGGACGCGCGCGATCGTCCAGGAAGACGACGCCACCGAGTCTGCGACAAAGTGACCGAGATCATCCGCACGGAGTCGTTATGCAAGCGCTTCGGCGGCATCGTCGTCGCCGACCAGATCGACCTCAGCCTCACCGCCGGACAGATCGTCGGCCTCATCGGTCCCAACGGCGCCGGCAAGACGTCGCTGTTCAACCTGATCGCGGGCGCGATCCCCGCCGATTCCGGCACGGTCCTGCTCAACGGCACCGCGATCGATGCGCTGCCGATGCATGCGCGCGCGCGCCTGGGATTGTCGCGCACCTGGCAGCACAACCGGCTGTTCTCCTCGCTGACGGTGCTCGACAATCTGCTGATCGCGCCGCGCCGCTATCGTGGCGAGTCGCTGCTCGACGCATTCCGTCGCGACGACGCGCGCGCCGTAGCGCGCGATCGCGCGATGGCGCAGCTCGAGAAAGTGCGCATGACCGCGGCGGCGCATCGTCTCCCGACCGAGCTCTCCTATGGCAAGCAAAAGCTCATCGGCCTCGCGCGCGCGTTGATGAACGACGGCAACTGCCTGCTGCTCGACGAACCGATGGCCGGTGTCGAAGGTCCGGCTTACGACTCGATCAAGCGCGTCGTGCGCGGCGAGGCGCAGGCCGGCCGCGCGATCTGCGTAGTCGAGCACAACATCTCCTTCATCAAGGATCTCTGCGATCGCGCGGTGTTCATGTTCGCCGGACGCATCATCCAGACCGGGACGATCGACGAGATGGTGCGCAGCCCCGAGCTGACCGAGCTGTATTTCGGCGGGTGATGCGATGGCCAGCTTGCTCACCTGCACCGACATCCACGCCTATTACGGCGCCTTCCATGCGCTCAAGGGCGTGTCGCTCGATTTCGAGGAACGTCAGCGCGTCGCGGTGTTCGGGCATAACGGCTCGGGCAAGTCGACGCTGTTCAAATGCTGCGTCGGTTCGCTCGCTGCGCGTACCGGCGCGATCGCGTTCGCCGGACAGCCGGTGATCGCCGGCGCCGTGCACCGCAACGTCCAGCTCGGGATCGGCTTCGTGCCGCAGGGCCGCAACGTGTTCAAGGATCTGTCGGTCGAGCGCAATCTGCGCATCGCCGGGCTCAAACGGCGCAACGACGATCTGGCGCCGATCTGGGAAATTTTCCCGACGCTGCAGACCAGGCGCAATCAGAGCGCCGGCACGATGAGCGGTGGCGAGCAGCAGATGGTGGCGTTCGGCATGGCGCTGATGACACAGCCCAGGATCCTGCTGCTCGACGAACCGACGACCGGGCTCTCGCCCTTGCTCGCCACCACCGTGCTCGAGACGATCGATCGCATCAGCCGCAGCCTCGGCCTCGCGATCCTCGTCATCGAGCAGAACGTACCGCGCACGCTCAAGATCGCCGACCGCGCGATCATCATGAAAGGCGGCCGCGTATTGTCCGACGGTCCCGCGCGAGCCCTGCTCGACAAACAGGATCTCTGGGACTGGTTCTGAGCGCGATCCGAGCGGCGATTTCGCTTCACCACCCTGGCCGCTTCGCGGCCTGTCCCTCCTCAAGTCGAGGAGGGACGACAAGTTATCTTGAGTCGTCCCTCCTCGACTTGAGGAGGGACAGGCGCGCGCAGCGCGCCGGGGTGGTGAGGCGCGATGTCCAGGAGTCAGATGAGTCGACGCAGCGCGGCCGTGAGGGCGTCAAGATTCGACGCGCCGTCGAGGCGTTCGACCTCGTGGATCGTGGCGTCGACTGCTTCGTGCGTGAGCATGCGACGTGCGTTGTCGCGGAACTTGGCGAGCACCATCGCGTGATCGAAGGGGCGGGCGGGACCGCCGCGCACGTCGTCGATCGTGTGGCTCAGGCTCGAGCCGTTCACGAGATGCGCCGTGAGCCGCGCCGGGAACCGCGCGGGAAATCCGCTGCCGGTCCAGGGCGCCCACGCAATCGTCGAAGCGCGCGCGAGGAGATCGGCGCGCGGCGCGCCCACGAAGGTCTCGATGCGCACGTCGCCGTCGACCAGCAGCGCCGCCAGGCAATAGGGCAGGCTCCACTTCGCATCGTAGCCGGAGCGCGGGCGTTGCTTGTCGGCCCAGGGCTGCGCGATCAGCGGCGCCTCCTCGTCCGGCACGTCGCACTGCACATCGGCGATCGCGGCGGCGCCACCGGCGCGATCGACGAGAACGCTCAAGCCTTCGAGGAACGGGTGGATGTAGTGGCAGGCCGGGTAGGCCTTGAGCGCGGTCTCGGGCAGACGCCACGTCCGGCCGAGATCGTCGAGCAGCCCGGTGAGACGCCCGGCTGCCGCCGGATCGCGCGCGAAGCTGCGATAGAAGCCGAAGCGGCCTTCGAGGATCGTGCTGGGGCCCGTCATGCCGCCAGCCGCCAGCATGGTCGCGACGATGCCGGCATGCGCGGCCCAGCCCGGATGGAGGCCCTTCACGCTTGCGCCTTCGGCGAGGAATTCGAACACGCCGCTGGATTGGCTGCCGGCGATGCCGACCGCGTTCACGGCCGTCGCTTCGTCGCGGCCCTCGAGCATCGCGGTCATGATCGCCGCGACGAAGGCGCCGCCGACCGCGGTGATCTGGAACCCTTCCGCCTGGAATCGTCCGGGCGCGGCGAGGCCGAGTCGGATGAAAATCTCCCAGCCCGCGATGAGGGCGCGCAGCAACTCGGCGCCGCTGCGCGCGCGCGCCTCGGCGACGGCAAGCGCGACGGGCGCGACGACCGCGCCGCCATGCACGATCGACGCGACATGGGTGGCGTCGAATTCCAGACTATGGATCAGGCTGCCATTGAGCAGCGCGGCGGATGCTTGGGGCATCGGCGCGCGGCGTCCCAGCGCCGTGCTCGCGCCGCCCGTTCCGAGCTCGGCGATCGCCTCGCCCCACCCGGCATTCGCCTGCAGCGATGCGGCGGCGAGTCCGATGCCGAGCGAGTCCAGGAGATGGAGTTTCGCGGCCGCGATGACGGCCGGCGGGATGTCGGCGAGATCGACATGGCGCGCGAAGCGGACGAGGCGCTGCGCGAGCGTCATGCGCCTGCGCCGCGCCGGATCTCCTGCGCCGCCGTCAGTCCGGCGATTCGACCAAGCCCGAGCGCCGTGAGCAGGCCATTGCCGGAGGAGTAGCCCTGGCCGCCGGTCTGCCCGCTGATTCCCGCCGCCGCGCCGCCGCCGGCGAAGAGGTTGCCGATGGGCGTGCCGTCGCGTCTGAGCACGCGCGCGCTCGTGTCGATGCGCAAGCCGCCTTGGGTGTGGAACAATCCGGGCTTCACCCGGCAGACGAAGAGCTGACCGGTGAGCGGCGCGAGACCGAATTGCGTCCGCCCGAATGCATCGACGATCTCGCCGCGCGCGGCGCTGTTGTAGGTGGCCAGTGTCTCGGCCAGCCCCGCCGCGTCGATGTCGAAGAATTTCGCCAGCGTGACCGCGTCGGCGGCGGATTTGATGCCGCCATGCGTGCCGAGCTCGACGAACTCGTCTTCCTTGCTGGCCACGTCATGGACACGACGATCGAAGACGGCATAGGCGAATTCGCCCTGCGCCATCACGTTTCGCGCGTAGCCGGAATAGCCGATGCTCTCGTCGCCGAAGCGCTTGCCGTTCTGCGAGACCAGGATTCCGCCCTTCTCGATCGCCGTCCATGACAGCAGGCTGCCCTGCGGATAGGCGACCGCGGCGTAGCCTTGATAGGCGCCGATATTGGCGAGATCGGCGCCGAGCTTGCGGCCCCACTCGACGGCGTCGCCGGTGCTGCCGAGCGCGCCGAAATACTCGGCGCCCGCGATCTCCGGGCAGAATTCACGCACCAGCGCCTTGTTCGCCGCGTAGCCATTGGTGGCGAGCAGGAGCTTGCGTGCGCCGATGCGGCTGATCGCGCCCGATCTCTCGACGACGACCGCGCCGATCACCGCGCCCTCGCCGTCGGCGATCAGCTGCGTGACCGGATTGCCGACGGCGACCGGGATCTGGCGCGACTCGACGGCGGCGACGAGATCGTCGACCAGATCCTTGCCCCGGCGGGAGCGCGGCGCGTGGAGCCGCGGCACGCTATGGCCGACATGGCAGTAATCGGTGATCAGCGACATGCGGGCGCCCGCGCGATCGACCAGCCACTCGACCAGTCCGGCGGATTGTTCCGCGAGCAGTTCCGTGAGCTCCGGACATTCATGCGGACCGGCCTGGCGCATCAGATCCGCGATCATCCGGGCGGATGAATCGGCGATGCCGGCCTCGCGCTGGAAGCGCGAATCGGCCGCCGGAATCGATCCGGTGCTCAGCGCGGAGTTTCCGCCGACGCGGTCGAGCTTCTCGACGATGGCGACCTGCAGTCCCTCGTCGCGCGCCGTGATCGCCGCGGCGAAGCCACAGGCGCCGGCGCCGACCACAAGCATGTCCGTTTCGACATCCCAGCCGCTCATCCCTCGGCCGCCCCCGCGATCTCGGTCACGATGTCGCGCCAGGCGCGCCGCGTGGTCGCGGGATCGAGCGCGATCAGGCGCTGCGCGACGCCGGCCATGGCCGGATACACGGGCGCGGCGATCTTCGCGATCTTGGCCAGGATCTCGTCGGTGGAGAAGGGGCGATCGGGGCCGCCGCGCGCGCTCAGACACTCACCCGACAGCAGCGTGCCGTCCTTGAGCTCCAGCACGACACGCGCCGGGCGATCGAGCGGCCAGGCCTGCTCGGGCGTGAAGGGCGTCATCGATACGCGCGCGCGCACGCCATCGATGATGGCGTCATGCAGTGTCGCGCCGGCGAAGGCCTCGGCGCCGGCATGGCCGAGAACGCAGGTCGCGGCGACGATGTGCGCCATGGAGAATTTCGCCGCCAGCGACGTCGCGGGCGCGCGATTGTCGAGCGTCATGCCCAGACGATGCGTCTCGACGAGAATGCGCGCGATCGCATCGGGAGCGGGCGCCGGCGCGCTGCGTCCCAGGAGATCCAGCGTCGCCTCCACCGCGGAGTGCGCGTACTGGCAGCAGGCGTGGAGCTTGTGATAGCCGTCGCCGACCGCCCATTCATCGCCCAGCGCGACCGTGAGTTCACCGGGCCGTGACTCCGCGCCGAACGCATCGACGAAGACGTGATAGGGCGATTGCGGGAGACCGCCGATGCCGCAGGCGGCCCAGTCGACGGCGCGCATGCCGCACCAGGCGCCGGCAGCCGGCCAGACATTGCGCACCAGCGCGCCGGAGATCGCGTGGTTGAACGGCCCGGGCGCCACCATCGTCGCGGCGGCGGTGACGCCGGCGAGGAACTCCGGCTCCGCCACGCGGCGCAGCGCGGCGATCGCCGCCGCGGCGCCGATCGCGGCCAGGCTCGCATGGGGATGCAGCACGGGAATCTTGAAGTGGAAACCGCGCGCGAACCGCGCTGCCACCTCGTAGCCGATCGTGAGTGCGCGCAGCATCTCGTCGACGCTGGCGCCGCTCGCCTCGGCCTCGGCCATGAGCGCCGGCACGGTGTAGAGGCCGGCATGGCAGGTCGCCTTGCGATAACCCTCGTCGAGTTCGCACCAGTCGCAGGCCGCGCCATTGGCCACGGCGGCCGAGTAGCGATCGGTCATCACGCGACCGCCGCGCCAGACGCTCGCCTCGCGTGCGCCGCCCGACGCGATCATCTTGTCCTGAAGGCTCTTGACCTCCGGTTCATCGCGCGCGGCGATGATCGCGGCGATGTCGTCGCAGAGAATCAGATAGCTGCGCCGCCGCGTCGCGTCCGGTATCGCGGCGCCGTCGACATGGGCGGCCCAATGCACGAGATCGCGCACGCCCTGCGCGCTCGCGTCGCGTGCATGCGCCTTGTCGATCGGGCTCGTCGTGTCCATCGCCTTCCTCCAGGAAGTGTCGAGCGCCGACCGGGTGATCGCTGCGGCGGCACATGTCGCGGCGAGTTGACGGGCGCAAAACTTCACTGTCAAGTTGGCACGCTCTCCTGCTCTGCGATCTGCCGTTCACGCGTCGAGGCGTCATGAAGCTGCCTGCGCATAACCGCTACGATTTCGTGCCGATCGATCGCCGGCCCGATTATGTCTGGCCCAACGGGGCGCGGCTCGCGGTCACGATCTGCAACAACATCGAGCATTTCGCGTTCAACGCCGGCATGGGGTCGGACAGCGCGACCGGCAATGCGCCGCAGAACCAACGCAACTATGCATGGCGCGACTACGGCAACCGCGTCGGCATCTGGTACCTGCTCGACCTGTTCGAGGAGTTCGAGCTGCCGGCCTCGCACAACATCAACTCGGCCGCCCTCGACTATTGTCCGGAGATCGTGGAGCGGCTGAACAAGCGCGGCGACGAATATGTCGGCCATGGCCGCACCAATGCGGAGCGCCAGGACACGATGTGGGAGGAGGACGAGGCGCGGCTGATCGCCGAATGCACCGCAGTGCTCGCGCGTCACTCGGGCAAGCCGCCGCAGGGCTGGCTCGGTCCCTATCTCGCGCAGAGCAAGGTCACGCTCGATCTGCTCAAGGAGGCCGGCTTCAGCTACGTGATGGATTGGCCCGCCGATGACCAGCCCTTCTGGATGCGCACGCGCGCCGGGCCGATCCTCTCCGTGCCCTATCCGCTCGAACTCAACGATTCACCGGCGCTGGTCTTTCGACAGCACAGCGCCCGGCAATTCGCCGAGATGATCGTCGATCAGTTCGACGAGATGCTGCTGCAGTCGCGCAAGCGCCCGCTGGTCTACGGCATCTCGCTCCACCCGTTCATCATCGGACAGCCCTTCCGTCTGCGCGCGCTGCGCGAGGCGCTCGGCCAGATCCTCAAGCATCGCAAGGAACTCTGGATCACAACGCCAGGCGAGATCGCGCGCTTCTGCATGTCGCTGCCGAAGGGGATCGTGCCTGGATCTTTGACGGGATAGTCACATGGCACCTCTCGACAATGCTGCGCCTCGGCCGGAGTTGCGGCGCAACGATCCGCTGCTCGTGCCGCTGACGATCCGGCATGTGACGCTGCGCAACCGCATCATGAGCACGAGCCATGCCTGCGGTCTCGAGGAAGGCGGCATGCCGACGGAGCGCTATCAGCTCTATCACGCGGAGAAGGCCAAAGGCGGTCTAGCCCTGACGATGTTCGGCGGCTCGTCCAACGTCGCGCCCGACTCTCCGAACATCTTCCGCCAGCTGAATGTCGGCGTCGACGCGGTCATCCCCTGGCTGCAGCAATTCTCCGAGCGCATTCACCGACACGGCGCGGCGCTGATGTGCCAGATCACCCATCTCGGCCGGCGCGGCGAGCCCTATGCCTCGAACTGGCTGCCGACGATCGCGCCGTCGCCGATCCGCGAGACCCTCCATCGCAGCTTCCCGAAGGAGATGGACGAGTACGACATCGCCCGAGTCGTGAAGGCCTATGGCGCCGCCGCGCTGCGTTGCAAGGAGGGCGGGCTCGACGGCATCGAGACCTTGGCTGGGGGGCATCTGATCGGCCAGTTCCTCTCCCCCAGCATGAACCGCCGCACGGACCGCTTCGGCGGCTCGGTCGAGAATCGCTGCCGCTTCGGGCTGATGGTCTACGAGGAGATGCGCCGCCAGGTCGGCGACCGCTTCCTTCTCGGCCTGCGCTACGTCGTCGATGAAGGCGCGGTCGGGCTATCGTTCGACGAGTGCCTGGAGATCGCGAAGATCTTCGAGCGTAGCGGTCACGTCGACTTCTTCAACGCGATCTACGGGCGGATGGACACCGAGATCGGCCTCTCCGTGGACAACATGCCCGGCATGGCCTCGCCCATCGCGCCCTGGCTCAAACCCGTCGGCGCGTTCAAGCGCGAGATGAGATTGCCGGTGTTCCACGCCGCGCGGGTCTCGGACGTCGCGAGCGCGCGTCACGCCATCCGCGAGGGCCTGCTCGACATGGTGGCGATGACCCGCGCCCAGATCGCCGATCCGCATCTCGTCGCCAAGATCACCGAGGGCCGCGAGTCCGAGATCCGCCCTTGCGTCGGCGCCACCCATTGCCAGTCGCAATACCGCCCAAGCTGTTTGCACAATCCTTCCACCGGCCGCGAGACGATCTTGCCGCACGCCATCGCGCGCTCGCCGCGGGCCGGGCGCAAAGTCGTGGTCGTCGGCGGTGGGCCCGCCGGCCTCGAAGCTGCACGCGTCGCCGCCGAGCGTGGGCATAAGCCGGTGCTGTTCGAGGCCGCGAACCGGCTCGGCGGCCAATTGCTGATGGCCGCGCGCGCGAGCTGGCGCAAGGACGTCATTGGGATCGTCGACTGGCGCCGCAACGAATTGGAGCGTCTGGGTGTCGAGATCCGGCTCAACCAGCTCGCCGAGCGCGGCGATGTGATCGCGGAGAATCCCGATGTTGTGATCATCGCGACGGGCGGCACGCCCGACATCGAATGGATCCAGGGCGCCGAGCATGTCACCTCGGCCTGGGACGTGATCGGCGGCACCGTGCCGCTCGGCACTGACGTGATCATCTATGACGGCACGGGCCGGCACCCCGCCGCTCAGCTCCTTGAACTCGCCGCCGGTGCGGATCGTCAGGTGGCGTTCTACTCGATCGACAGCCAGCTCGCGCAGGAGCTCACTTACGCGGAGCGCATCATCTGGAAGCGGCGCGCCTACGAGCTCGGCATCGCGATCAACGCCGACCATCGCATCGAAAAGCTCGAGCGCCGCGGCAACCGGCTCCACGTCGTGTTCTCCAATCTGGCGACGGGCGTTGCCGTCGAGCGCAGCGCTGATCAGGTCATCGTCGAGCACGGCACCCTGCCCGCGGACGGGCTGTATCAGGAGCTCCGCGGCGAGGCGCTGAATGCCGGCGTCACCGATATTGACGCGCTGCTCGAATTGCGCGCGCAGCCTCTGACGCTCAACCCGGCGGGCAGTTTCGAACTCCACCGCGTGGGAGACGCCGTCGCCAGCCGCAACGTCCAGGCCGCCATCCTCGACTCGATGCGCCTCTGCCGCGCGCTGTAGCGCGAGGGGATGCACAAGTCTCGCGCGCGAAACGCCAGCCTGTGTTCAGTCGCCCCTCCTCGACTCGAGGAGGGGCAGCGCGCGAAGCGCGCGGGGTGGTGAGTC
>JANNTF010000470.1:0-3430 GCA_031403455.1 Alphaproteobacteria bacterium
TGTCGAGGCGGCGAGCCTGCGCAGCGCCTGGGGAAATCGCGCGGCGCTGTTCCTGGCGATCAAGGCCGGCGACAACGCGGCCAATCACGCCCATCTCGATATCGGCAGCTTCGTGCTCGACGCTGGCGGCGAGCGCTTCGCCATCGATCTGGGCGGCGACGACTACGCATTGCCCGGCTATTTCAGCGCCGACCGCCGCTTCGGCTACTACCGGCTCGGTACCGCCGGCCAGAACAGCTTGCTGATCGACGGCGCCAACCAGCCCGTCCGCGCGCAAGCACGGCTCGCAGGATGGATCGACACCGACGCCTTCGCGTGCGTCGTCGCCGATCTGAAGGCGGCATATCCGATTGCCCGCAGCGCCCTGCGCGGCGCGGCTGTGGTCGATCGCCGCATCGCCATTCTCGCCGACGATGTCGACCTGCCTGCGGGTCATCGCCTGCGCTGGCAGATGCACAGCCGCGCCACGATCCGGATCGACGGCCCGCGCGCCGAACTCCGTCAAGGCGCGGCGATCCTCCATGCCCGCATCGTCGAGCCCGGCGGGGCCGTGTTCACCCTCGAACCCGCCACGCAAGCGCCGCCCGAGAACCGCAACGAGGGAATCTCCAGGCTTTGCCTCGATCTCGCGAGCGGGCCGAGCCTGCGTCTGCGCATCGCCTTCGCACTGGACGCCAGTCCGGCGGATAACGACATCGCCGCGACGCGTCGTCCGATCGCGAGCTGGGGGCGGTGATGCGTCGCTGGCCGCCGATGCGGGTCGACCGGCGCAGCGACAGCGCGACGACGGGAATAGGCGCCGCCACTCGCGCGTCATCTGGTGTGATGTGCGCCGTTCGCTGCTTCGCTCTGTTGCTGGTCACGCTCGGGCTCGGCGGCTGTGTCGCCCAGATCCCGGCCGAGACGCGAAGCCGGCTGAACAGCATCGCCATCGTGTCGCTCCTCGGCGCCGATATCCGCCATACCGACCGCGAGTGGTGGCAGGAGCCTTATGTCGAGGAAGTCTGCACCTACGAGACGTGGCGCAATCGCCGCATCCGGCGCTGCCGGCTGGAGACGCGGGTGCGCACCGTGTCGCGGCTCCTCGGCGTGCATGTCGCGCCGCTCACCGGCCTCGACGTCGATGCGGCCAGCGCGGCGCTGTTTCGCGATCGCGTCGCGCAGACCGGCGCGCCGATCCGGATGGTGCCGAGCCGCTTCGGCGCCATCGCGCCGGCTGCCCTGGCGGCCCCGCCGACCGCGGAACCGGGCCAGCTGCCGCCCGCGATGATCGAGCGGCTGCGCGGTGTCGCGCTGGCCAGCGCCGCCGATGCGGTGCTCGTGCTGCAGGGCGAATGCGCGGGACCGGCCGGCGGGTGCTGGGCCGCGAGCCTCGAGCGCGCCCGGCAGGCCGTGCCCTACGCCATGTTCTCGCCGTGGACGCCCAGCGGCCGTTTTCATGCCTGGCTCTTCGATGCGGCGAAGGGAACGATCGTCGCGCGGTGGTCGGCCCCCGAGGTGAAGCTGGTGCGCGCCGGCTGGGCGGAGCAACCTGCGCCACCCGGCTTGGCGGGCCCGGTCGCGGGCGCCTTGGACCCCGGGGCCGCCCAGCTCGCCGCGCAGGCAATCCGATTCGGCATCGCCGAACTCGCCGATGACTTCGCCTGCGCGATGCAAGGCAGCTCGGCATGCGAGGCCGTGGGCGCGCCGGCGCGCTGAACGGCGCCGCGCCGGCGGGCGATTTTCCTCTGGACGGCGCAGCGGATTCGGGGCGCCATTGCCGCGGCAGGAGAGGGTTCAGCATGTGCGACACGATGGCGGCGCGGGGCGGCGCGACGATGACCCGCTTCACGCTGTTCGCCAAGAACAGCGACCGCGAGCGCAACGAAGCGCAGTTCCTGGAGATGCGGCCCAGCCAGCGCTACGGCGCCGGCGCGCGGGTCCGCGCCACCTACATCACGATTCCACAGATCGCCTCGACCCATGCCGTGCTGCTCAGCCGGCCGTTCTGGATCTGGGGCGCGGAGATGGGCGCCAACGCGCACGGCGTGGTCATCGGTAACGAGGCAGTGCATCCGCGCCTGAAGCCGCAGCGCAAAGCGACGCTCATCGGGATGGATCTGCTGCGCCTGGGCCTGGAGCGCGGCGCGTCGGCGGCCGAGGCGCTGGCGGTCATCACGGCGCTGCTGGAGCGCTACGGCCAGGGCGGCAATTGCAGCCATCTCGGCCGGCGCTACTACGACAATTCCTTCATCATCGCCGATCACACGGAAGTCTACGTGCTGGAGACGGTCGGCCGGCACTGGGCCGCCGAACGCGCCGGCACGACGCGCGCGATCTCCAACACCTACACGATCGGTCGTGAGATCACCCAGGCAAGCGAGGGGCTCGCCGATTTCGCGCGCGAAGCGGGGTGGTGGAGCGGGCGCGGGCGGTTCGACTTCGCGGAAGCCGTAACCAGCCTCGAGAATCCCGGCCTCGCCGGCGCGCGCAGCCGATGCACACGCGCCACGGCGCTGCTGGCGCGGCATGCCGGCAGGATCGATGGCCTGCGCATGATGGCCAATCTGCGCGACCACGGCGCCGACGCGGCGAACCAGGCTGATTTTCACCCCCAGGATCCGACGGGCCCGACGATCTGCATGCATGCCGGCGACGGCAAACGCATGGGGCAGAGCGTCGGTTCGCTGGTCAGTGATCTGCGCGACACGGGCGCGGTGCATTGGGTGACCGGCACCTCGGCGCCGTGCACCTCGATCTTCAAGCCGGTGTTCATGGATTGCGCGCTGCCCGATCACGGCGCCATCCCCGGCGACCGCTGCGATGCGAGCACGCTGTGGTGGCGCCATGAGCAGCTCCATCGCGGCCTGCTGCATGGCGACTACGCCGGCTTCATGGCCGCCATCGGCCCGGAGCGCGATGCGCTGGAGACGCGCTTCCGCGATCGTGTGGAGGCGGTGATCACGATGCGCGGCGGCGCGGCCACGCGCGCGCGCCAGCGCGTCGTCGCGCAATGCTGGCGCGAAGCGGCGGCCACCGAGGCGCGTTGGCTGCGCCTGCTGCCGCGCTTCGTCGACGCACCGATCCGCCCCGCTTACCGCCGGGCCCTGGAACGCTTCGACGGCTTGGCTGCATCATGAATCGCGATTGACTCGTGGGCACACGATCCAGCTACGATGATCGCGAGCTTCAGGGTTTCATCGCGCCACTCTTGGGGGAGAGAAGTACCATGATCATCCGAACCGTCTCGCGTGCCGTACTTGCCGGCGGGCTCGTCGCCGCTCTGGGGGGCGTCGCTTGGGTCGTCGAGCCTGCCGTGGCGCAACAGCCGCGCAAGGGCGGGACACTCGTCTATGCCAATGTGGCGGGACTCGGCACGCAGGATCCGCATGCCGCGGCCGCGGTGGTCGAGCTCGAGTCGATCAATCACATCTTCGAGGGCCTCGTCGCG
>JANNTF010000471.1:0-3988 GCA_031403455.1 Alphaproteobacteria bacterium
CCAGCCTGCCCGCGGCGTCGTAGCTCCGCGCCGTCGGCTCATAGGGCGCGATCGCGGGGCCGAAGACCGCGAGCGCCACGCAGATCGCGATGGTGATCAGGCTCATCCGGCCGAAGGGGCCGCGCCATACCGCGGCGATGAATTCCTGGAAGGGGCCGAGCACACGCATCTAGGCGTACACGATGCGCGGATCGAGAAGCCCGTAGAGCAGGTCGGCGACGAACGTGCCGAGCACCGTCAGCATGGCGATCAGCAGGAAGGCCGCCTGGACGACCGGATAGTCCGAGCGTCCGACGGCCTCCACCATCAGCAGGCCGAGGCCGGGCCAGGAGAATACCGTCTCGATGACCACCGAGCCGGCGACCGCCCAGCCGAGGATCATCGGCAAGGTCGTCGCCAGCGGCAGCAGCGAGTTGCGCATGGCATGCGCGAACAGCACGCGGCGCTCGGTGAGGCCCTTCATGCGCGCGAGCTCGATGTAATCCTCGCCGATCGTGGCGAGCATCGTGGAGCGCATCAGCAGCAGCGGGAAGCAGATCTGATAGAGCGTGTTGACCAGGAAGGGCAGCGCGAGGTGATGGAAGAAATCGGCGGTCAGATAGATCCGCCAGCTCGGATCCTGGAAGAGACCCGGCGTGACGATATGGCCGATCGGGAAGAGGTCGAGCTTGATCGAAAACAGCAGGATCGCGAGCATGCCGAGCCAGAACACCGGTGCGGATTGCAGCGCCGTGGCGGCGAAGACCACGGCGATCTCGGAGCGGCCGCCGCGATACCAGGCGCTGAGCGCGCCGATCAGCGCGCCGAGCAGATAGGCGGTCAGCATCGACGGCAGGATCAGCAGCAGCGTGTTGACTAGCCGCCCCTCGATCATCTCCCACACCGGGCGCGAGGTCTGGAACGACAGGCCGAAATCGAGTACCGCGAGATTGCGCAGATAGATGACGAACTGCTCCAGCAGCGGCTTGTCCAATCCGAACTGCGCGCGCATCGCTTCGCGCGCCTGGGGATAGAGCGCCGGGCTGATCACCGTCGTGGTCGGATCACCGGGCAGCATCCGGAACAGGAAGAACATCAGCACGGCCATCGCGCAGAGCGTGATCAGCATGTGCAGCGCGCGGCGCAGAAGGTAGCGAGCCATCACGCGCTCAGCGCGCCGTCGGCATGAAAACACGCCACCGCCCGATCGCCGCTCTCGATCAACGCGGGCGCCGCGCGCGCGCAATCGGCCTGGGCCCGCGGACAGCGGGGCTCGAAGCTGCAGCCGCTGCTGCGCGATAGGGCGTCCGGCAGGCTGCCGGCGATGTCGGGCGGGACGCGCCGCACATCGGGATCGGCCGACGGAATCGAGGCGACCAGCGCCTTGGTATTGGGATGGCGCGGCCGCGAGATGATGTCGTTCGCCGGACCGGTCTCGACGATGCGGCCAAGATACATGATCGCCAGGCGGTCGCAGATCGCGCCGACCGTCGCGAGATCATGCGTGATGTAGAGCATGGCGATCTCGCGCTCGCGCACCAGCCGCTTGAGCAGCCGGATGATGCCCCATTTGATCGACACGTCGAGCATCGACACGGGTTCGTCGGCGACCAGGAATTGCGGATCGAGGATGATCGCGCGCGCGATGCATACGCGCTGGCGCTGGCCGCCGCTCAACAGATGCGGATGCTTGTCGAGATAGGAATCCGGCGGATCGAGCCCGACTTCCGTGAGCGCGGCGCGCACCCGCGCATTCACGGCATCGCGGTCACGCGCGCCCTGATAGAGCAGCGGCCGGGCGACGATCTCGCCGATCACATGCTGCGGGTTCAGCGCGCCATAGGGATCCTGGAACACCATCTGGACGCGGCGGTGGAACGCCTTGCGGTCGCGGGCACGCAGCGTGCCGGCATCGCTGCCGTCGAATGTCACCGTGCCGTGAGTCGGCGGCTCCAGCCCCACCAGCATCCGGCCGGTGGTCGACTTGCCGCAGCCGGATTCGCCGACCAGGCCAAGCACCTCACCCCGGGCCAGCACGAAGCTGACATCGTCGACGGCGCGCACCACAGTCGCGCGCGTCGACGAGAACAGCGATCGAAGCCCGGCCGCTAGGGGATAGTGCTTCGCGAGATTCCGGGCCTCGATCGCCATCATGCCGGGGCGCGCGTCACTTCGCCGGGAAGCGCAGGGCGCCGTCCGGCCCCCAGGTGAATCCCGCGTCCCTGAGCATTCCCTTCGCTCTCTCGATGTCGTAGCGCGGCATCGCCAGGGCCGCGTTGTGCCAATAGGTGTTGGCCGGCACGATCGACGATGCGCTGCGATCGCCGTCGCCGCCGAGGACGTCCGCGATGATCTGCTCGTAGGGGATCGCGTAGGCGAGTGCGCGGCGCAGGTCGCGATTGCCCATCACGGCGCGCGACATGTTGTAGCGCATCGACATGTAGCCCACCGAGCGCGCCTGGAGCAGCCGGATGTTCTTCTCCGCACCGAACTCCTTCACGATGGTCGGCAGGATCGGCTGGAACGAGACGTCGATGTCGCCTTTCTTCAGTGCCGCGCCGACGACCTCGGCGGAGCCGAACACGATGATCAGCAGATCGCCCTGGGGCTTCATGAAATGCTCGGGACGACGCACCAGCGACAGCTCCTGCCCCTCGCGCCAATGCCGGAGCGTATAGGCGCCGCTGCCGATCGGCGGCATGTTGCGGTATTCCTGCGGCTTGGCGATGCCGCTGCGCTCGACCACATCGGCCCAGACATGCTGCGGCAGGATCAGAACCTGACCGAGCGTGTTCATGATGAAAGGCGCGTAGGGCTGGGTCAGCTTGAACCGCACGGTGTGCGGGTCGACGATGTCAACCGAGGCGACCTTCTCCAGATACTTCTTGAAATAGACGGCTTCCCATTTCTTGAAATAATCGAAGGAGAATTTGACGTCGGCGGCGGTGACCGGCTTGCCGTCCGAGAAGCTCTGACCCTGGCGCAGTTTCACGACGACGGTGACGGGGTCGACGATCTCCAGCGCCTCGGCCAGCCACATCCGCGGCGTGCCGTCGGGGCCGAGCTCGATCAGCTTGTCGTAGATCATCACGAGATTGTCGAAATCGTTGCCGGTCGAGGCGGCGAGCGGGTTGAACGTCGTCTGATCGATCGTGCGTCCGATGCGCACCGCCGCGCCGCGCTTCGAGGTCATGCGCAGCATGTTCCAGGGCGCGCGCGGTCCATCCGGCGATTCCTCGTAGCCCGGGATGTCGGCATTCGCGGTGTTGATGGCGAACGTGTAGTTGGTCGTGGCGATGATTGCCTCGGGCTGCTCTTCGTACAGGATGCGCTGCAGCTCATGGGTGAGCTTGCGGCGCTCCTCGCGGTCATAGATCGCCAGCTGCTTTTCGCCGAGCGCATCGAATTCCGGATGGGAGAACGACCCGACATTGAAGTCGCCGGGCACGCTGCTCTTGGAATTGAACTGCGCGTTGGTGAAGAAATCCGGCTCCATGCGCTGCGGTTGGCCCGACAGCACGGACATCACGACGTCGAAGTCATGCTCGCGGAACCATTTCGACAGCATCGGATTGGGGAAAGGCTGCGGATCGAGCGTCACCTTGAGGCCGAGCTTCCGCCAACCCTCGGCGACGTAGTTGCTGGTCTCGAAATACGATTGGTAGCGCGCGGCGGGCCAGCTCAGGATCTTGATCTCCGGCACCGGCTGGCCCTGACCAAAAGCCGTCCCGGTCGACGCGATCGCCCCTGCGGCGACCAGTCCAATCCAAGTCTTGCGCATCTGAGAACCCTCCCCTTGAAAGATGACGCCGGCTCTCCGGCTAACCGATCACGCGTTTCGTGTAGGCAGTGTCGCTCCAGCTGGTCGCAGCGCCGCGGAACCGGGCGAGTCCGAACGGCGTCAGATCGGCGGTCCGCGAGCGGCCGTCGACGATGAGTTCGCTCAGCGCGAGACCGATCGCCGGCGCGACCTTGTGTCCCTTGCCCGCCGAAGCGGTGTTGAAGAACA
>JANNTF010000472.1:0-4518 GCA_031403455.1 Alphaproteobacteria bacterium
TGTACCGACGCTGGCCGAGCTCGGCGCCGGCGGTTGCGCCTTCGCGCCGCGCTGCGTGCTCGCGACGGCGCAATGCCGGCACGAGGCGCCGCCGCTGGACACACGCGTGCCGGGCCATGTCGCCGCATGCTGGCGCGCCGACGAGGCCGCCGCGCTGCTGCACGCGGACGTGACATGACGCTGCTGGAGATCCGCGACCTGCGAAAATCCTTCAGCGCCCGGCGCAAGGGCCTGTTCGCCGGCACGGTCGATGTGAAGGCGGTCGACGGGGTCAGCTTCACGATCGCAGCCGGCGAGACGCTCGGCCTCGTGGGCGAGAGCGGCTGCGGCAAATCCACCGTCGGCAAGCTGATCTTGCGCCTGCTGGCGCCGAGTTCGGGCGAGGTCCGGCTGGGCGGCGACGACATCGCGACGCTGGGGACTGGCGCGATGCGCACGCGCCGGCGAGACGTCCAGATGATCTTCCAGGATCCCTATGCCTCGCTCAATCCGCGCATGCGGGCGGAGCAGATCGTCGCCGAACCGCTCGTCAATTTCGGCGTGCAAGCCGGCGCCGAGCGCGAGCGCCGCGTGGCCGAACTATTCGCGCGCGTCGGACTCGGCGACGAGCATCGCCGCAAATTCCCGCATGAATTCTCCGGCGGCCAGCGCCAGCGTCTCGGCATCGCACGCGCTCTCGCGCTCAATCCCAAACTGATCATCTGCGACGAGCCGGTCTCGGCGCTCGACGTCTCGATCCAGGCGCAGATCATCAATCTGATGCGCGACCTGCAGGCGGAGCTGGGCCTCGCCTATCTCTTCATCTCGCATGATCTCGCGGTGGTCGAGCACATCAGCCATCGCGTGGCGGTCATGTATCTCGGCCGCATCGTCGAGCTGACGGACACGCGCACGCTGTTCGCCAATCCGCGCCATCCCTATACGCAAGTCTTGCTGGCCTCGGTGCCGTCGGTCGATCGCCGCGGCGCGTCGCGGACCGGCGATGTCGTCGGCGAGGTGCCGAGCGCGAGCAATCCGCCATCGGGCTGCCATTTTCATCCGCGCTGCTCGCATGCCGTCGACAAATGCCGTCAGGTCGCGCCGCCGCTGCTGCGCGTCGCCGAGGGCCACGACGTCGCGTGCCATCTGCATCCCGGCGAGCCGGCCCTCAGCGTCGCGTCTCGAGTCCCTGAGGCGTCGCGCGGTGATGGGTGAGCGTGCGCTCGGCATGGTGCAGCCGCCAGGACAGCATCTTCTGGGCATAGTCGCGCACGAGGCCGGCGCAGGCGGGATCAGTGGCGCGATCGACGAGCTGATGCGGATCCGCGGCGAGATCGAAGAACAGCGGCGGCAGAGCCGCGAAATGCACGTATTTGTAGCGCTGATCCTGGATCACGGCGAGCGAGCAGGCATCCATGTCCAGCCCGAGGCTGGTCTCCGGCTTCGAGTAGAAGACGTCGCGGAAATCGAACTCGTAGTGGACCTCGCGCCGCCAATCCGCCGGCGCCGCGCCGCGCGCGAAAGGCAGCAGGCTGCTTCCGTCGCATTGCCGCGGGATGGGCAGGCCGAGCCACTCCATGATCGTGGGAAAACTGTCGATCGTTTCGGTGAAATGCTCGACCACCGACCCGCGGCTCGCATCGGCCAGGGATGACGGATCGCGCATGATCATCGGGATGCGGAAGCTCTCGTCGAAATAGCCGATCTTGCCGAGCAGGTGATGATCGCCGAGCTGCTCGCCGTGATCGCAGGTGAAGATGATCAGCGTGTCGCGCCACTGATCCGTGGCGTCGAGATGCGCGAAGACCTTGCCGAGCTGATCGTCGATCTCCGTCATCAGGCCGCGATAGGTCGCGCGCATCTGCCGGATCTCGGCGTCGGTCATGTCCTTCGCGCGCCCCTTGGCGCCCTCGAAGAAGCCGCTCTGGTCGATGGCGTTCAGATAGAAATCGAGCAGCGGATGCTGCCTCGCCTCCCCGGCGGCCGAGGCCGCACGCACCGGCAAGGGCATGTCCGCGGGATCGTAGAGCGCGTGATACGGCGCCGGCGCGACATAGGGCGGGTGCGGGCGGTAATAGCCGAGATGCAGGAACCAATTGGCGCCGCGCCGGCCCTTGAGATAGGCGAGCGCGCGATCGGTGAAATACGCGGTGTCGCTGAGCTCGGCTGGAATGCGCGCGGGCCGCGACGTGGCACCGGGCGCGGCATCGGCGGGCAGCCAGATCTCGTTGCGCGCGGGCGGCGGCGTGAAGCCCTTGTCGGCGAGCCATCCGAAATACCCGTCCATCGACGGCTCGAACGGACCGACCGAGCGGAAGCCTTCCATCAGATCGCCGAGGATCTTGAAGCGCGGATCGTCGGGACCCGTGCCGCGCGGATCGGGCGTCGTCGTCGTATAGCCGACCAGCGCGGGATCGTAGCCGCCGCGTCGCAGCGCCTTGGCGAGATTGTCATGACGGCTGTCGAGCGGGATCGTGTTCTGCACCGCGCGATGGTTCATCTGATAGAGGCCGGTGAGCAGCGAGGCGCGCGCCGGACCGCACGGCACGGTCTGCGTGAAATGGTTGCGGAAGGTCACGCCCTCGCGGCACAGCCGGTCGAGATTGGGCGTGCGGAGATTCTCGAATCCGAGCCGCGCGATGTGATCCGCGCGCCACTGATCGACGACGATCAGCAGGACGTTCTTCGGACGCGTCATCGGATCAATCGAGGCCGGCGGCCAGGAAGCCGCCATCGACCTTGATCGTCTGGCCGGTCACGAAGGACGCGGCCGGCGAAGCGAGATAGACGGCGGCGCCGACGAGTTCCTCGAGTTCGCCGAACCTGCGCATCGGGGTCCGTCGCAGTGCGGATTCCTTGCGCTCGGGCCGCATCTTGTCGCGATTGAGCGCGGTCATGAAGAAGCCCGGCGAGATCGCGTTGACGCGCACGCCGCGGGTCGCCCATTCCGTGCCGAGCGTTTGGGTCAGCGCCAGCACGCCGTGCTTGCTCACGGTATAGGGCGCGGAGAGCGGCATGCCGCGATGCGCGGCGAGCGAGGCGATGTTGATGATGGCGCCGGCGCCGCGCGCGAGCATGTGGCGCCCGACCTCGGTGCAGGCGAAGAACACGCTGGTGAGGTTGGTGTCCATGATCGCGGTGAAATCGGCGCGGGTCATCTCCTCGGCCGGCTTCAGGATCGTGATGCCCTGCGAGTTGACCAGGATGTCGATGCCGCCGATGGCCGCGATCGTGCGCGCCACCACGCCGCTCAGCTCGTCGGGCTTGGTCAGATCGGCGGTGAACCCGGGCGCCTTGCTGCCCTAGCCCGCGAGCGCGGCGAGCGTCTCGTCGATCTTGGCCTGGCTCCGGCCGACCGGAACGATTCGTGCGCCCGCATCGGCGAAAGCCAGGCCGATCTCGCGCCCGATCCCGCTCGAGCCGCCGAGAATGAGCGCCGTCTTGCCTGCAAGAGAAAAGCGCTCAGCGTGAGTCGGCATGGTTGTCCCCCGTGTTTCAGCGCCGCGGATGCGGCGGGCCGAGGATAGGGCGCGACGTCGCAACCCGCGAGCGCGAAGTCGTGAGGCGATACGGCTCGTGCTTCTGTCCGTGTGCCGCGTGCGATAGGCTCGGCGCCTGCGCTGAATCGGAGGGCATGAAATGTACGCGAATCTCGAGATGCTGATCGACGGGCAATGGACGCTCGGTGGCGCCGGCAAGACCGAAACGGTCATCAACCCGGCCAATGAAGCGCCGCTCGCCGAGCTGCCGCATGCCAGCCACGCGGATCTCGACGCTGCCCTCGCGGCCGCGGAGCGTGGCTTCCGGGTCTGGAAGGCGATGTCCTCGCTCGAGCGCTGTCGGATCCTGCGCGAAGGGGCGCGGCTGATGCGCACGCGCGTCGATGCGATCGCGACCATCCTCACGCAGGAGCAGGGCAAGCTCCTCGCCGAGGCCAAGGCCGAAGTGTCGAGCGCGATCGAGATTCTGGAGTGGTACGCGGAGGAAGGGCGCCGCGCCTATGGCCGCATCATCCCCGGCCGTGTCGCCGGCGTGCGCCAGATGGTGCTGAAGGAACCGGTCGGCGTCGTCGCCGCGTTCACGCCATGGAACTTCCCCGCGGTGACGCCGATCCGCAAGATCGCGGGCGCGCTCGGCGCCGGCTGCAGCATCATTCTCAAGCCGTCGGAAGAAACGCCGGGCACGATCATCGCGATGGCGCGCTGCCTGCAGGAAGCGGGCTTGCCGCCGGGCGTGCTCAATCTCGTCTTCGGTGTGCCGGCCGACGTGTCGGCCTATCTGATCAAGTCGCCGATCGTGCGCAAGATCTCGTTCACGGGATCGACGGCTGTGGGCAAGCAGCTGATGAAGCTCGCCGCCGACGGCATGAAGCGCACGACGATGGAGCTCGGCGGGCACGCGCCCGTGATCGTGTTCGAGGATGTCGATGTCGACGCGGTCGCCAAGCTCACCGCCGGCGGCAAGTTCCGCAATGCCGGCCAAGTCAGCATCTCGCCCACGCGCTTCTTCGTGCACGAATCCAAGTACAAGCGCTTCGTC
>JANNTF010000473.1:0-3372 GCA_031403455.1 Alphaproteobacteria bacterium
CAGCGGCTGCAGCGTCACTTGCACCGGAACGGCCAATCCCAAGAGGAAGAACACGAAGATCGGCATGCTCGCACGAAAGCTCAGCTTGGCGAGCGCGTAGGCCGCGAGCGACGCCAGGAGGATTCCGAGCGGCACCTTGAGCAGGATCAGGATCAGGCTGTTGCGGAAGTAGATGTCGAAGCCGCCGGTCTCCCAGGCGGTCGCGAAATTCGACCACTCGAACTCTTCGGGAAAAGCGAAGACGCCACGGGCAATGAGGTCGCCTTGGGTCCGGACCGAGGAGAGGATCACGGTGACGAAAGGCAGGAGCCAGATCACGGCCAGGATCGACAGGCTGACATAGAGGAGCGCGTGCTCCACGTGCCGGCGCTCGACGAGTCCAAATCGCGGTGACGCAATCATCGCCGCCCTGCCGCTCAGTTCTTGGTCATGTGACGAATGTAAGGAATCGCGATCACGAGGATGATCGCGGTGATCACCCAGGCGATGGCCGCGCCGTATCCGGCATTGTAGTACTGGAAACTCTGGAAATACATCCAGGTGCCAAGCACCTGGGTCTCACGCCCCGGTCCACCATAGGTCATGGTGTAGATCAGGTCGAAGACCTTGAGCGCATGGATGACGGCGAGCGAGAGCACGATGACATGCGTCTCCTTCAGGCCGGGAAGGGTGACATGAACGAAGCGGTTCCAGGCGTTGGCGCCGTCCATCTCCGCCGCTTCATAGAGGTCCCTGGGGATCGCCTGCAATCCGGCGAGGTAGAGAACCATTGGAAATCCGACATGGCTCCAGAGATAGGTCACGAAGGTGGCGGCGAGCGCGGTGTCGTAATTCGAAAGCCAGCCACGCGTGAGGTAGCGCAGATCCATGAGTTTCAGAATGGTGTTCACGGCGCCGAAATGCGGATTGTACATCCACGACCAGATCAGCCCGACGGCCACCAGCGGCAATACGCCTGGTCCATAGAAGATCGTGCGGAAGATCGCGATTCCCTTGAGCTTGGTATCGAGCGCCAGAGCCAGTGCGAGGCCCATGGAGGTCGGCAGGACCAGCGCCGCCAGGGTCCAGGCGAGATTGTTTCTCAGCGCCTTGCGCGCGACCTCGTCGCCGAAGAAGAACTGGCGGTAATTCTCGGCACCGATGAAGCTCATCTGGGCGGACATCCCGTCCCATTTGAACAGGCTGATCCACAGCGAGGACAGCATCGGATAGACGAGGAAGACGACGTAGACCGCAAGCGCCGGCGCCAGGAACATCCACGGCGTCAGCGCTTGCGGCCACAGCCAGGCGCGTGCGGTTGGCGTCGTCGCTTCGATGGGGGTCGTCATCGTGATGGCGCGGGGTGATGCGGTCCCGTCCGGATGCGGCCGGGCGGGACCGCCGCCCTCACTTCTTGGACGCCTTCCACGCCTCGGCACGCGCCTGCATCATCTTGCCGCCATCGGCCGGCGTGATCCGGCCCGCGATGATGCCGGCCTGCACCTCGAAGAAGCCGTCCATCAACTCCTTTGTGAACGCCTGATCGGTCGGCGGGTAGATGTCGCGGCTTGACGTGATGATCTGCCGCCACTTGCAGGTGATCGGCCATTCCTTGCAGTCCGGCTCGATACCCACGGTCGCGGAAGCCGTGAAGGCCTGCGGGAACTGCTTCTGCGTCGCAGGCGACGTGTTGAAGTCGATGAAGGCAACGGACGCGTCGGGGTTCTTGGCTCCTGCCGGGATCATCCATTGCTGCGGGAATGCCGAGTAGCGCAGCGGTTGGTGGCCGGTCGGCGGCAGGAAGAAATCGAGATTCGTGGTCGCCTGCTTGTCGCCACGGACAACGAACTCGAACCAGTCGCCCTCGATGATCATCGCGGCGTCGCCGAGATAGACCGGCATGCGGGCATCGGCTGGCGAGACGCTCAGGAAATCCGGCACCAGCCAGCCCTTGTCGACCCATTTCTTCATGCGGCCATAGGCATCGACCGCGCAGGCGTGATCCCAGGAGACCTGGAGCTTGTTGAGCTGGTTGTGCACTTCCGGGCCGCAGGCCGTCTCGACGAGATAATCCAGCAACCGCATCGGATGCCACCCGAACTTGCCGCCGAACGACGCGCAGTAGATCTGGTTCGATTTCAGGGTCTCGCAGACCTTCTCGAGCTCGGCATAGCTCTTTGGCTCCGCGAGCTTGTACTTGGCGAAGATGTCCTTGCGATAGAAGAAGCCCATGCCGCGCGCGTTGTACGGAACGCCATACATCTTGCCATTGCGCGTGATCGCATCGACCGTCCATGGCGTCATCCGGTCTTTCCACTGCTTCTTCTCGTAGAAGGATCCGAGATCCATCACCTGTCCAGAATCGATGAACGGGCCGGCGATCTCTCCACCCCACATGAAAAAGACATCAGGCGGGTCGCCCGCGGCGATCGAGGTTCGAAGCACGTCCGGATAGATCGCGGCGCCGCTGCCGGCAACCGTCTCCAGTGTCACTTTGACGCCGGGCGCCTGCTTCTCATACGCCTCGATGATCGGCGTCCAGATCTTCACGGTATTGGCGTCGAAGTTCGTGAAAAAGCGCAGCTTCACGCTTTGCTGCGCCGATGCCGGCACCGCCAGTATCAGCGATGCGGCTGTGAAGACGGCCATGAACATGTCTCGTGTGCGCATTTCACCCTCCCTTTGTTGTGTCGCTTTGATCTGCCTTTTCGGCAGTGGAATTTCAGTGCCCTGGTTCGATCGGACCCGTCAGACCTGCCCTCGAGACCAGCCCATGATCATACCGCTCGCTCGCGTGCTGGAAACGCCTCGTCCAATCCAGCGGTGATCCGCCGCCAGGACGCGATCACCCGGTCGTCGGTCGGCTCGTCGTCGGAATTCCTGACCGCATCGCGCGCCACCAGGGAGTCCCATGTTCGGCGGATGCCGGCCTCGAAACCGATGATCTGGCGCAGTCCAAGCTCGGATTTGGCGCGGTCATTCGCGAGGATGTTCGGGTATTTCAGGTTCTCCGCCGCCAGACTCCCGCGCTCGGGCAGCAGCCGATGAAGGATCTCGGTCGGGACATGGACCAGCCGAGGCGCCGGGGCGTCGATCGCCGCGGCCACGCGGCGGACATAGGCGTCCCAGGTCATGACTTCGTCGCCAAGCGTGTTGTAGGCGCGGCCGAGCGCGCGATCATTGCCGACGACGCCGGCGAACGCCGTCGCCACCACATCGGCGTGGCAAGCCGTCCACAGACCCGTGCCGTCGCCGTGGACGATCACCGGCCGCCCCTTGCGCAACCGATCGAGAAAGCTCGTCTCCCAGCCGAGACTGTTGAGCACGCCGCGGGCGCCTTCGCCCATCGTGTAGGCCGGACGCAAGAGGGTGACGGGCAAGATGCCGGCACGG
>JANNTF010000474.1:0-15494 GCA_031403455.1 Alphaproteobacteria bacterium
GCTTCATCGGCGTGATCCTGGCTGAACTGCTGATCACCCCCACCGGCATCGGCGATCTCATCTCCTACAACCAATCCGTCGCGGATTATCCCAAGATGTACGCGGCGATCCTGTCGATCGTCGTCGCATCCGTCGCCTTCATCGAAACACTCGAGTGGATCGAGTCCATCCTGTTCAGACCGGAGAAGCGCGCGGCATGATCGGATCGATCCCTTCCACGAACCCGGACGTCGTGAGCATGAATGCCGCGCTGCGCCCGATCGTCGAGGTCAAGAACGTCAGCAAGACCTATCCCGGTGGCATCGAAGCGCTGAACGGCATCTCGCTCGAGTTTCCCGAGGGCAAGCTGACGACGCTTCTCGGCCCGTCCGGCTGCGGCAAGACGACACTCCTCAAGATCATCGCCGGCTTGATTCCAGCCAGCGCCGGGGAGGTCCTCGTCGAAGGACGCAAAGTCACCGGACCGGGCCCGGAGCGCGCGTTCGTGTTCCAGGATTTCGCGTTGATGCCGTGGGCGAACGTGATGCGCAATGTCGCCTTCGGTCTCGAACTCAGGGGCGTGCCGCAATCCGAACGCGAGGCGGTCGCACAACGCCACATCGCCCGGATCGGTCTCCAGGGCTTCGAGCGCAAATTTCCGCATGAGCTGTCGGGCGGCATGCGCCAGCGCGTCGGCCTCGCCCGCGCCTTGGCCGTCGACGCCAAGGTGCTGATGATGGACGAGCCGTTCTCCGCCGTGGACGAGCAGACACGCCGCAAGTTCCAGGAGGACATGCTCGAGCTGGTGGCGAAGGAGCGCAAGACGTTCATCTTCGTAACGCACAGCATCGAGGAGGCGGTCTACGTGTCGGACCGCATCGTGCTGCTGTCGCGCCGCCCGAGCCGTATCTCGGCGATCATCGAGCCGCAGATCTCGCGCGAAGGCGATCCGGAGAAGATCCGTCGCCACCCTGCCTATCTCGACGCCGTCGAGAGCATTTGGCAGAGCTTGAAACGCTATCTGGATTAGGCGGGGCCGTCAGCATGGTCATCGCCGGTTATCGGGTTCCGCTCTTCTCCGCGCTCATCCTATGGGCCGTGCTGTGGGAGGTGCTCGGCCATACGGACGCCGGCCTCATCCTGCCGCCGCTCACGCGCATCGCGCTGCGTGTCGTGGAGATCGTGCCGACGCCGTCCTTTGCCGCAGCGCTCTGGATCACCGCGCGGGCCTTCCTGCTCGGCAATCTGATCGCGATCGGGGCCGGCATTCCGATCGGCATTCTGATGGGCCGGTCACAGCTCGCCGACAAGTTGCTGCTGCCCTGGGTCAATCTTTTCTTGTCCGCACCGTTGTCGGCGCTGGTGCCGGTCATCATGGTTCTCGCCGGGATCGGCGAGCAGACCGTCGTCCTGACGGTGGTGCTGTTCGCGATGTGGATCATCGTCCTCAACGCACGGGCCGGCGTGCGCGGGATCTCCCCGTCGCTCATCGAGATGACGCGCTCCTTCGGCGCCAGCGTCTGGCAGGCTTTCGCGCTGGTCTATGTCAGGGCCGCGCTGCCGGAGATCCTGACCGGCATCCGCCTCGGCATGATCCGTGCGGTCAAAGGCGTGGTGATCGGTCAGCTCCTCGTCTCCGTCGTGGGATTCGGCACGCTGTTCGAGATCTATTCATCCCATTTCCTGATGGAGCATTTCTGGGCATTGATCCTCTTCATCTTCGCGTTCGCCTTCGCCATCAACGAGGCGCTCGCCTGGTGCGAACGCCAAGTGGAATATTACGCATCATCCCGCTGAATTTTATCCATAGAGGAAGCACAGCATGAACGTCGCGACTCCCAGCTTTGTCATTTCACCACCAGCGGCGATTTCCGTCCCGGTCCGCGGCACGATGGCCCGATTCCCCGTGCATCGGATCTATTGCGTCGGACGCAACTATGCGGCGCACGCCATCGAGATGGGTCACGACCCGAACCGCGAGGCGCCGTTCTTCTTCCAGAAGAACCCGGACAATCTCGTCCTCGGCAATGGCGATTTTTCCTATCCGCCGAAATCCACCAACGTCCATCACGAGATCGAGCTGGTCGTCGCTATTGCCAAGGCTGGCAAGGAGATTCCGGTCGAGAAGGCGCTCGACCATGTCTTTGGCTATGCACTCGGTCTCGACATGACGCGACGCGATCTGCAGGAAGAATGCAAGAAGGCCGGCCGCCCCTGGGAGATCGGCAAGGCCTTCGAGCACTCGGCGCCGATGAGCGACATCGTCCCGGCAAGCGAGATCGGCCATCCGTCGAAGGGCGCGATCTGGCTGAAGGTGAACGGCGAGTTCAAGCAGCAGGGCGATCTCAATCAGCTGATCTGGAAAGTGCCGGAGATGATCTCCTACCTGTCCGGGCTTTTCGTATTGCAGCCCGGCGATCTGATCATGTCCGGCACGCCGTCCGGCGTCGGGCCGATCAAGCGCGGCGACGTGATGGAGGGCGCTTGCGAAGGTGTGGCCTCGATCACGGCGAAAGTGGTCTGAGCCAACCTGACCGACGAACCAGAGAGGGAAAGGCCGGGCACATGCCCGGTCTTTTCTTGAGTCCTCCCGCGATCGAAGCCCGGGGGATGGCAGGGCTCGCGACTCATGCCAGACATGGCTGGCGCATATCAGGAGGAATCAGGATGCAGATGTCTGGGATCCCGTTCGGAACCACGGAGTGGTCGCGGATCGAGCGCACGGAGCACAAGGGCGAGACCGGGCTCGCGTATTGGCGCACGCAGCATTTTGGCGGCATCCGCGTGCGCATGGTGGAGTACACGCCCGGCTATCTCGCCGATCACTGGTGCGTGAAGGGCCATATCCTGCTGTGCACAGGGGGCGAACTGCACACCGAACTGAAGGACGGCCGCAAGTTCACACTCAAGCCCGGCATGAGCTACCAGGTCGCCGACAACGCCGAGCCGCACCGCTCCTCGACGGCGACCGGCGCGACGCTGTTCATCGTCGATTGAAGCGCGTGTCCGATTCTTCCGGCAAGCGGTAACCAGATGCGCGGCGCATTGCATGTCCTCGGCACGATTGTGCTTGTTCCGTACGTTGCTCTCGCGATCGGCTTCGCCTTGCTTGGTCAGGCGATCTCCGGTGCGTCCCTGGGCGATTTTCTCGGCACGCTCCTGGCGCAGTTCCTCTGGCTCGTTCCCTGGGGTTTCATCGGTTTGACGCTCGCCATCGTGCTGTTGGCCCTGCTCGGTCTCAGCACGCGTCTGCGCTGGCTGGGCGGATTGTGTCAGTGCCTGATCGCCGCGAGCAGCATCGCGACCCTGATCGTCGTCACCACCTCGCCCATCGGCGTGCCGGAGCTGCTCTTCCTGTTGCCCTGTCTGGTGGTGCTGGTCTTCGGCGCCTGGCTCGCGGTGGTGGAGTGGCGTGCGAAGGGCGAGTAGCGTCCCCGGCTTCAGCGAGGGAGGACATGCATGAGCGACCTGACGATCAAGGCGAGCGATGGCGGCAGCTTCGGCGGCTATCTCGCGTCGCCGCCCGGCGGCAAAGGGCCGGGCATCCTGGTGATCCAGGAAATCTTCGGCGTGAACCAGGTGATGCGCGATCTCTGCGACGGCTTCGCGCGCGCCGGCTATTTCGCGCTTTGTCCGGATCTGTTCTGGCGCCAGCTTCCGGGTATCCAGATCACCGACAAGAGCGAAGCCGAATGGGCGCGCGCCTTCGAACTCTACAAGGGCTTCGACGTCGCCAAGGGCGTCGCCGATCTGAAGGCGTCGCTCGCCGCGCTGCGCAAGCTCCCGGGTTGCACCGGCAAGGCCGGCTCGGTCGGGTACTGTCTCGGCGGCAAGCTCGCCTATCTGATGGCGACGCGTACCGATAGCGACTGCAATGTCGGCTATTACGGCGTCGCCATCGAAGCCGATCTCGGCGAGGCCGCGAAGCTCGCCAAGCCGCTGATGCTGCACATCGCCGAGAAGGATCAATTCGTGCCGCCGCCGGCCCAGGCGCAGATCAAGGCCGCGCTCGGCGCGAATGGACTCGCGACGCTGCATGTCTATCCGGGTCAGGACCATGCCTTCGCGCGAATCGGCGGCCAACATTTCGACAAGGCGAGCGCGGACAGCGCGAACGCCCGCACCGCGGCTTTCTTCAAGCAGCATCTGAGCTGACGATTTCGAGCTTCGTCGGGCCAGCGTCGCGCAAGGCTGCGTTGCGCCGGCGCGCGCTCGGAAGCATTGCGCGGCGACGACCTGTCGTTCGATGGTGAGGGACTCATGCTCATCGCCCTGCCGACACCCTTGCCGCGCGCGGTGCTGATCCTGTTGCTGGTCTCGATCGGCATCATCTGGGGCGGCACTTTCGGCCTCGCGCGCACCGGTGGCGCCGGCGGCATTCCGACGCTGGGCTACGCCTTCTGGTTCCATCTCGGCGGCGGGCTGGGTCTGCTCGCGGTGGCCTTGGCGCAGCGCTCGCGCGTCACGCCGAGCCGGCAGCTCCTGTTCTACACGCTGATCGGCGGGCTGTCGGTGAACGCCGTGCCGTCCTTCTTCATGTTCACCGCAGTGCGCCACATCCCGACCGGGATCATGGCCGTGATCATCACGCTGGCGCCCGTCGTCACCTATGTCACGTCGCTGGCGCTGCGCTACGAGCGCTTCGTGCTGACGCGCGCGCTGGGCACGCTCGCCGGGCTCGGTGGCGTCGCGCTCATTCTGCTCCCGCGTGCGAGCCTGCCGGAACCCGGGCTGATCGGTTGGGTGCTGCTCGCGTTGATCTGTCCGCTGAGTCACGGCACGGGCAGCATCTACGTCGCGCGCGCGCGGCCGGCGGGCATCGATTCCTGGATGGTCGGCGCCTTGTTCCAGCTCGCCTCGGCCGCCTTCGTGCTGCCTTTCGCTTTGGCGACGGGGCAGTTCCACAGTCTCGGCTCGGCGAGCCTGAGCGGCGAGATCGCGATGTGGGTGCATGCCGGCACCGGCGTGCTGACGCAGTTCCTGATGTACGAGATCCTGCGCCTCGCGGGTGCGGTGTTCATGAGCCAGGTCGCCTACATCGTCACGATCGCCGGCATCTTCTGGGGCTGGCTATTGTTCGACGAGCAGCTGAGCGCCTGGATCTGGTTCGCCGCCGCGGTGATCGTCGCCGGCGTCGTGCTCGTCACGCGTCCGGCGCCGCGGGTAGGGTAGCTTAGGGGACGTGTAGCTCAAGGGACGTACCCCGTGGGGTACGTCCCCCCGCATCCGTGCACAGGCGATTGCGAGGGACCATGGTCGACAAGATCGACGAAAGCATGCTCGAGCTGATCGAGCGCCGACTCGGCGACCGCGTCGCGGAGCGGGTACGCGGCTCGCTGTTCAAGCTCTACGCCTTGCTGGGCTCGGTTGCGATCGGTGCCCTCGGATATGCCGGCGTCGATTTCGTGCGCAGCGCGCGTGAACAGGCCGTGCGCGCCGCGGCGGCGCAGACCACCGCAGCCGTCAAGGAAATCGGCGACCAGGCGCGCGAGTCGATCGACAAGGTCCGCATCAACACCGCCGTGGCCGAGCAGCTGCAGGATCAGGCGCGGCGCGTGCTGTCGCGCATCGATGAGCAGCTCGCCGCCCTGACGCCGAAGATCCAGCTGCTCGAGCAGGTGAGCGGACAGATCGACGCGCTCGAGGCCAAGCGCAAGTCGCTCGAGAGTCAGATCGCCAGCAACACGGAAGCCGCGCGCGCCGGCGCCGAGACCACAGGCAAGGTCGCCGAACTCGCGCGTCAGGTCGAGGAGTTGAGCAAGCTGGTGCGCGGCTTCGGCCAGCCGCCAGCCGTCGCCGGCGCGACCACCACCGCACCGTCGAGTGCCGCGCAGGCCGCAACGATCCAGTCGAATGCGGAGCAGCTCTATCAATCGGCAAACAACTCGGCCATCGAGCAGCGCCGGATCCTCGACCAACCGCAGACGACGGTATTCCTGCAATTCTCGGGAATGACCCGTGCCGAAGCCGAGGCGCTCGCTGAAACTCTACGCGGCCGCGGCTTCAACATGCCGGGCATCGACGAGGAGCCGGCTCGCGCGAACGGATTGCGTGAGATCCGCTACTACTGGCCCGCCGATGCCGAGCCCGCACGGCGCCTGGCCACCGAGGTGCGCCAGGGGCTCGTCGCGATCCGGCGTGGTGAAGACCGGGAGATCGCCGTGCGCGACTACACGGCGTGGCAGCGCGCGAAGCCGCGTCCGGGCATCATCGAACTCTGGCTCGGGCTTGGCTCGGGGCGCTGATCGACCACACTCGATTCCCCTGGCCGTTCAAGAGCCCCATGTGATGGCTAACCCCTGGCTCGAGCCGACGCGGGGTCAGCACGCAATTTCTCAATCTTCCTTGGCCGGCCCGGTTGCCCCGGTGCGGCGACCGAGCATAGCGGCGCTTGGCGAATGGCACACTGACCCTGATTCTGCGATATTGTCGTCTTGAGGCCTGAACTTCAGAAGGCGTTTCCTACGTCTGAGGCTGTCACCAATGCGCTCGCCAGTTACTTGGCGTTCGCTCGTGAGGCCGAAGGACTTACTAGGCGTTCAAGCGGACGCGCCACAAAGCGCCGCGCCGCTTAATGCCACCGAAATTGGGGTCCGCGAAATTGGGGTCAGTACAATGTTTTCTATCTATACGACCCGCGTGGAAAGATTCCAATAATCGCGTACTGACCCCTTTTCGTTCCACCCCCTTTTCATTCCTGGGTGAGATATGAGGCGAGTCCGACGTAGACAGTTCCTGATTGCCACGGTCGGCCTTGTGACACCCTCCCTGCCGGTATATTCGCAAACTGAGCGCCGGGTGCGGCAGATTGGATATCTCAGTCAGGCAAGCACCCAGGTCAACGCCGCCAGGCTTGCCGCGTTTCGCGCTGGCATGCTGGAACTGCGCTGGGTCGAAGGACGCGACTACTCCATTGATGCTCGCTACGCGAACGGTGTAACGCAGGCATTGCCGGGCCTGGCCGCCGGTCTAGTGGCAACCCGGCCTGATCTGCTGCTGGTGCCTTCCGACGAGGACGTGCGCCTACTCGCACAATCCACCAAAACGATACCGATCGTGTTTGCCATCACACAAGATCCGGTCGGAAACGGCCTCGTGGCGAGCCTCCGGCGTCCCGGGGGTAACGCGACCGGCCTGACGACAATTTCAACCGAACTCTCGTCCAAAAGATTGCAGTTGCTCAAAGAGGCGTTTCCTCGTGTCGAGCACATCGTCCTGCTGTTTGAGCCTGACAATGTGGGTAGCGTCTCGCAAGCGAAGGAAGTCGAGGAGGTAGCCTCGCGCCTGGGGGTGCGGATTTCCCCGGTCGAGTTGAGGCAACCCTCGGATATCGAGCCCGCTTTCAAGCGAGCTACTGCAATCGGTGCTCAAGCCTATATCGTGACTACAGGCGGTACCATAGCCAGTGAGCGTCAAGCGATTGTTGATCGAATTATTCGCCTCAAGACCCCGGCCATGTTTACCAATAGGGAATGGCCGGACGCGGGCGGACTAATGTCGTATGGACCCTCATTCACCGACAATTTTCGCCGCGTGGCCGTCTATGTCGACAAGATTCTCAAGGGCGCAAATCCAGGCGAAATTCCAATCGAGCAGCCGACCAAGTTTGAGCTGATCGTGAACATGAAGACCGCCAGGGCGACCGGCTTCACGTTCCCGGAAACGTTCTTGATGCAGGTGAATCGCGTGATCGAATAATGTACAGAGATTTGATAGCGTCACGTGAATTCGTGAATTGGTTCCAGACCACGAATTGGAAACTGAGCAAAGACGATGGGGGATCGAGAAATGGGGTCAGTACACTATTCTCTATTGAGACCGAGGTGATCGAGTTTTGAGTATTGTGTACTGACCACGATTCTTCGTTCTGACGAGGTTATCGTCGGTCGAGGAGAACGGGAATGCGACGCCAGATTCATACACGAGAGTTCAAAGTGGAAGCGGTCCGGCTGCTGAAAGCTGGACAGCGGCCTGCGGCGGTGATTGCGCGCGAACTTGCGGATGCGAAAGTGATCCAGCGTGGGTTTTGTTCACCGGCGATCTCCTCGAGCCAAAGGAATGGGTCGTCGTCGGGGGGTGGCACGTGTGGTGCCGATGGTCATGGCAGTTCAGTGCCTTCGGCGAGAATCGCGGCGTAGCCGGCATAGCTGAAGACACGACCTCGCTGGCGCTGCGTCAGTTCCGTCATCATGCCCAGCCTGACCAGATGCTCGATCGACTTGTTCACCGTCGCCGGCGTGAGCTTGGTCGCCTCGGCAAGAGAGTTCGACGTCGCGATCGGCTGGCGCTGCAGCGCGCGATGCACCGCCAGGGCCGAGCCGGCTGCGCGTCCGATCGCCTCGATACGCCGTGCATCCGCCGAGGCGAGATCGAGCATGCGTCTGGCCGAGTCCGCGGCCTGGGTCGCGCCGGCGATCACGGCGTCGGCGAAGAATTCGAGCCACGCCTCCCAGTCGCCGGACCGCCGCACACCGTCGAGCCGTTCGTAGTAGACGGCCCGGTGCTGCTTGAAGAACAGGCTCACATAGAGCAGCGGCTGGCGCAGCAGCCCGTCGGCGCAAAGCTGCAGCGTGATCAGCAGCCGCCCGACGCGGCCATTGCCGTCGAGGAATGGGTGGATGGTCTCGAACTGGACATGCGCCAGCGCCGCCTTGATCAGCGGCGGTGTCGGTTCGGGTTCGTCGTGCAGGAAGCGCTCGAACAGTTTCAGGCACTCCGCCAGCGCATCGGCGGGCGGCGGCACGAAAGCCGCGTTGCCGGGCCGCGTGCCACCGATCCAGACCTGGCTGCGCCGGAACTCGCCGGGCGTCAGCCGCGCACCGCGCGGATGATCGAGCAGCGACTCGTGCACCTCGCGGATCAGCCGCAGCGAGAGCGGGAAGCCGCCGCGCAGCCGCGCGAGGCCGTGCTCGAGCGCGGCGACGCAACGGCTGACTTCGCGCACGTCGTCGAGCGGCACGCCTGGCTGCTCGCCGATCTCATGCAGCAACAAGTCGGCGATCGACGAGCGCGTGCCCTCGATCATCGAGGACAGCACCGCCTCCTTGCGCACGAAGCTGTAGAGCAGCAGGTCGGCGTTGGGCAGGAAGTCGCCGATCGCATCGAGCCGCCCGATCGCGACCAGCGCGTCGTCGAAGCGCCGCCGCAGGTCGGGCGTCCAGGCGATCGGTGGCTTGGGGGGCAGCGGCGCAGGCGTAAAGGCACGCACGACCTCACCGGCGGTTGCGACCTTCACGTAGCGTCCCTGCAAAGCGCGCCGCATCACACTCGTCCGAACCTAAAACAATGCCAGCCGTTATTTTAGGATAGCCTCTCTTCCTAAAACAAGGATCACCGCTCGTTTAGATTCGGCATCGGTCCACTTCCGCCCGCTCACCGCTTCACCGCCGGATCCAAATGCTCGGCGATCCTGCCGAAAGTGATCCAGCGTGGGTTTTGTTGAGCTATATCCACGCTGGATCAACTTCACCGGATCAACTTCATCAAACCGTCTGCGCTTGCAGCCGGCTGCGGAGTTCGGCCATTGCGACGTAGATTGTTTCGAGCTCGCTGAGCTTGTAGCCGGCGGCGAGTTGCGGGCTCACGGCGCGTAAAGCGCGCAGCAGGGCGCCGGTGTAGCGCACGCCGCCGTCGGGCGTCACGACGAGGCCGTTGGCTTCCTCGAAGCGCGCGTTCCAGGCGATGGCTTCGTCGCGGCTCACGCCCTGGGGCAGATCGAGCGCGAGCGTGCCCTTGCGCAGCGTGACGGGATAGCCGCCGGGCAGGCCGAGCGGGCCGGGGACATGTCCGCTCCATTCGTCGCCCGCGGCGATCGCCAGGGCCAGCGGCACGCCGCTCGCGCCGGATATGTCGATGGCGGGCTCGGGCGTGAGCTGCACGGCGGCGAAACGCGCGTAGACATTCTCCACCTCCGCGCCGTTCATCCAGACACGCGCCGCTGCACCCGATCGCGAAGCGGGCGGGCGTCGCCACGGCGCGATCGTCTGGTAATGCGCGAGCACCCGCATCGCACCGGGTGTGGTGAGCCCGGCGGCGCCGGCGAAGGCGTTGGAGAGGATCGCGATGTTGCCGAGGCCGCAGAGCACGGGCGCGCCGGCGCCGGCGATCATCGAATTCACGACATCGGGAAAGCAGCAATTGATCAGCTCGGTGCGTGGCGATGCGGCCGCGATCGCGCGCGCGACGCGCGTCGAGAGCAGCGCCTGGAAGACGGCGGTCGTGCTCAGCCCGCCTTCGGCGACGAGACGGCTCCACGCATCGCCGTGCCTGGCGATCACCGAGGCGCTCTGCGCCGATGCGGCCTGCACGATCACGGCGGGCCGCGTCGCGCCGATCAGATCGGCGGCCGCCGTTTCGTCCATCAGATCGATCGCGTGCTCGATCACGCGCGCTGGCCTGGCGAACATGAAGGCGCGCGCGTTGGCCGCGGTGCGCAGCCAGGCGAGGCGCTCGCGATTGCGCCCGGCGATCATGATCGTCACCGGCTTGGACGCGGTCGCGGCGGCATCGAACAGGATGCGCGCGGCGAAGCTGCCGCTGCCGAAGATGATGATGTCCGCGCTCTCGCTCATCGTGTCGCTCCCTGTGCTCCGGCCGATCGCAGCATCGCCTCGTCGAATTCGCCCTTGAGCCGCGCGGCGTCGATCGCCATCGGGCCGGCGAAACGATCGATGGCGAAGGGCGCCAGGGGCGTCTGCGTGCCGCCATCGAGCAGCACTTCGCTCAACACCATGCCGACACCAGGCCCGAGCTGGAACCCATGGCCGCAAAACCCGAAGGCATGCAGCAGACCGGGAGTCGTCGCGCTCGGCCCGATCACCGGCAGCATGTCCGGTAGATAGCCCTCGATGCCGCTCCAGCAGCGGATCACATGGGTGCCGATCAGCGACGGCACGATCGCGCCCAGCACGTCCATGGTCTTGAGCGTCTTGGCCGGCGGCACCGGCGCGCGATTGTTGACGCGATCGGAAGGCCCACGCGGATAGCCGGCCACCACGACATTGCCGCGCCTGACCTGGCGAAATATCACGGTGCCATCGACGGCCTGCACGGAGGGGCCGACGAAATACGGCACGGGTTCCGTCACGAATTGCGGCGGCCCGGCGGCGAACATCGGCACGGTCTCGCCGAAGGAGGCGGCGATGTCGCCGGCCCAGGCGCCCGCCGCATTGACCAGCCGATCGGCCTCGATCACCAGCCCGGTGTCGGTGGTCAGCCTGAATCGCGTGGATGTCTTCTCGATCGCGATGACGCGGTTGCGCGGCAGGATCTGCGCGCCCAAGCCGGCGGCGGCGCGCGCGACCGCGGGAGTCACCAGACGCGGATTGGCCGTCGCGTCGCTTGCCGAGTAGCTGGCGGCGATCACGCGCGGCGACAGAAAGGGCCAGCGCCGCCGCAGCTCCGCGCGCTCGAGCAGCTCCACGTCCAGGCCGAAGGGCAGCGCATCCTCGACATTGTGCTCGAGCTTCTCGCGCTGCTGTTCCTCCAGCGCGATGTAGATGTGGCCGGTCTGCTCGAACTCGCAGCCCTCGCCGATCAGCGTCTCGATCTGCGTCCACAGCGCATGTGCGCGCAGCGACAGCGGGATCTGGCCGGCGAATCGTCCCTGCACACGCAGATTGCCGAAATTGACGCCGCTCGCCTGCGCACCGACTTCGCCCTTGTCGACCACGACGACCGCGCAGCCGCGCCGGCGCAGGAAGAATGCGGTCCATGTTCCCATGAGACCACCGCCGATGATGGCGACATCGCAGCTGATCATGCCGGGCGCGCCGCCGTGAAGCCGGCATCCTGGCGCGCGCGAAAGAGCCGGACATGCTCGGCATGCGCCGCTCGCGCGGTCGCGCTGAGATGTCCCAGCAGCCGTTGCTCGGGCGCGAAATTCTGGAAGCGATCCTGTCCGCGCACGAGCAGCGCACCGGGCCTGGGCGTGCCGAGCGGGCGCACATGCGCAGGGATGAAGCTGATGTTCACGCCGATACGCCGGTCGTCATTCGCGTTCGCGCCCGAGGCGTGCAGCGTGCGCGTGTGATGCAGCGACATCTGCCCGGCAGCGAGCGGCATCGGCACGCCATCATCGTCGCGGTAGCGATTGAGCACGCCTTGCCCGCGCGGGATCATGTTGGCGGGGCTCGGATCATCCTCGTGCTCGAGCCAATCGAAGCGATTGCTGCCGGGGATCACGCGCATGCAGCCGGCCCGCAGCGAGGCCTCCGACAAGGCGATCCACGCCGTCACCTGCTCGGCCGGGTCGAGGAAGAAATACGCGCCGTCCTGATGCCAATGCACGAAGGCCGGCGTGTTCGCCTCCTTGATGAAGATCGTGGAGTGATAGGCGAGGATGTCCGGCCCGATCAGATCCTCCACCGCGTCGAGGATCGCGGGATGGAAGGCGAGCGCATCGGCCCAGTCGAACAGCAGATAGGCGGCGGATTTCTCGGGATAGCCAAGCGGCTTGCCTGATTGCCGCTCGAACGCCTCGAGCCCGGCGCGGATACGCGTCACTTCAGCCGGCGACAGCACGTCGATCGGCGACGCCCACCCATCCTCGCGGTAGCTGCGGCATTGCGCTTGCGTCAGTCGTCTGGTCATCGCTTCCGCTCCCGTGCAAGGAAGAAGCGCTAGCGTAACGAAGGGCGCAGCAGGACCGCGAGCGGGATCGTCATCAGCGCGGCGGCGGCGAGCAACGCGATCATCACAGGCAAGCCGAGCGCATCGCCGAGCGCGCCGCCGATCAACGGGCCGGCGCCACCGGCGATCGATCCGGCGGTATAGAACACGGCGAAAGCGCGCGCCCGGCGTTCGGCTGGCACCAGCTCCGGCACCGTACCGTAGAGCACCGACGAGGTGCCGTTCAGCGCGAGTCCGAGCAGCGGCAGCAGGATCAGAAGCAGCTCGAGCGAGAGCGGCAAGGCGGCGAGCAGCAGGATCGCGGTCAGGCCCTCCGTGGCCACGACGAGCGGCAGCACGCCGAAGCGATCGCCGAGCCAGCCGCAGACGAGCTTGCCCGCAGCGCCGCCGGCGAAGAGCAGGCTGAGCGCGAGCCCGAGCATCGACAGCGACGCGCCTTTGCTCGTCAGCAGGAACGGCAGGAAGGTGAGGAATCCCGCCCGCACCGCCGAATCGGACATGCCGATCGCGAGCAACAATTGAAACGGGCCGCGCGGCACGGTGCCGTGCGTGGCATCCGCAGTCGCCGCGCGTTTCAGCGATTGGTCGAGCGCGGGCGAGATCAGCAGCGGCAGCGCGAGGGCAACGCCGATTCCCAGGGCGGCGGCCGCGACCAGCGCGCCTTGCCAATGCCACAGCGATGCCAGGACCGCGAAGCTCGCGGGGATCACCATCTTCCCGAGATCGCCGGCGAAGTTATAGATGCCGAGCGCCGTACGCGACCTTGCGCCGACATGCGCCCCCGCCACCAGACTCAACGCGATGGGATGCTGCGTGCTCGAGCCGAGGCCGCTCAGCGCGATGCCGAGAATGACAAGACCCAGCGCACCGCCGAGTCCCGCCAATGCGTAGCCCAAGGCGGCGAGCGCCGTGCCGAGCGCCAGCAACAGCCGTCCACCGATTCGCTCGGCGAGCAGACCGGCGGGGATCTGGCCACCCGCCATGCCGATCGAGTAGACCGTGCGCAGACTGCCAACGAAGGTGTAACTCAGCGCGAATTGCGTCTGGAGCAGCGGCAAGAGAATGCCCAGGAGATCGGTGTAGCCGTCATGCAGCGCATGCGCGCCGCCGCAGATCGTGAGCGTGCGGCGTGACGAGGCGGGGGCTTGAATCGTCTCGACCGGACCGATCGGCTGACTCGACTGCATCCCGGCTGAGTACCAGATTGTGACAGCGCGCGTCTTCGCGTCCCTATCGCGTGACGTTGTCAGCCAGCGTGTAGCCATCGGAGCGCGCGGCATAGCCGAACCCCGCGCGCGTCGCCCAGGTGTTCACCAGGAAGAACAGCGGAATGACGCCAACCTCTTCCACGCCGATTTTCGTCGCCTCGCGCAAGAGTCGCTCGCGCGTGGCGTCGTCGACGCTCGCCAGCGCCTCCGCCATCGCCGCATCGAGGCGTGCATTGGAATAGCGGCCGCGATTGCCTGACCCCATTCCCTTCTGCGGATTGAAGGTTTCGAGCAACGGCCGCAGCACGCTGGACGCTTCGCCCAGCTCCGCCGCCGCGCCGCCGAGGATGAAACTGAACTCGAGCGCCGACGCGCGGGTGAAGTAGGTCGCCGCCGGCAGCGCCACGACATTGGTCTCGATGCCTGCGCGCGTCAGCATGGCCGCGATCGCCATCGCCGTCTGTTCGTCGTTGGGGTAGCGGTCATTCGGGGCGTGGAAGGTCAGGCGGAAGCCGTCGCCGAGCCCGGCTTGCGCGAGCAAGCGGCGCGCCTCGTCGCGGCCGCCCTTGGGCACGGTGATGTCGGGGACATGGCCGAAATATCCCGACGGTACGAGCTGACCGGTTGCGATGCCTTCGCCCTCCATCACGCGCTCCACCAGCGCCTGGCGGTCGATCGCCGCGCTGATCGCCTGGCGCACTTTCGGATCGCGCAGATGATTGGGCCCGGGATTGCCGGCACGATCGCGCACGAAGGGCGATTGCGCGCGATCACTGTCGAGATGGATGTACATCACGCGGTTGCTGACGGCGCGCGCCATGCGCACGCGCGTGTCCGTCGCCAGTTTCGCGGCGTTGGAGGTCGGGACGTTCTCGATCACATCGACATCGCCGGCGAGCAATGTCGCGATGCGCGTCGAATCGTTGGGCACGATGCGGAAAGTCACGCGCTGCCAGCGCGGCGTGCCGCCCCAATGCGTGTCGTTGCGCCGCAGAACGATGCGCTCGCCCGGCACGAACTCGACCAGTTTGTAAGGTCCGGTGCCGTGCGCCTGCGTCGCCGCGTTGAAACCCTCCTGGCCGAGGCTCTCGGCCGAACGCGGCACGATGGCGATGCGGCTGAGCGCGGCGGGCAGCAGCGGGTAGGGCGCCAGCGTCTCGATCCGCAGCGTGAGCTTGTCGACGACGCTCACCGCCTTGATCGGTCGCACGAAAGGCAGAAAGGAACTCGGACTGTTCTTGATCGTCGCGATGCGGCGGATCGAGGCCGCGACATCCTCGGCTTCGAACTCGCTGCCATCGTGGAATTTGACGCCCGCACGCAGCTTGAATTCCCAATTGGTCGCATCGAGCGCGCGCCATTCCGTGGCCAGCGCCGGCACCAGCCGCTGCGCGTCGTCCTGGTTGATCAGCCCGTCGAAGACATTGCGCGCCAGCGCGCTGTTCGACCCGAGCACGGTGAAATGCGGGTCGGCCGATGTGACGGCCGAGCCCAAGGCGACGCGGAGCTCCTGCGCGACGCCCGGCGAGTGCCCGATCGCAAACGCAACCAGCCAAGCCGCGACGATCAACCGGAACTTCATGTCTGTTCTCCACGTCTTCATGTATGCGGCACTATTCCGTCGCCCCTCCTCGACTCGAGGAGGGGCAGCGCGCGAAGCGCGCGGGGTGGTGAGTC